>JAYTGM010000441.1:0-3842 GCA_043733425.1 Terriglobia bacterium | reverse complement strand
ACCTCTGCAGAGATTTCACGCTCTTCTCGAACTCCTCCGGCTTCTCGTAACTGTGGAAGCTGATGATGTCGCTCAGCTCCAGTTGAATCCGCTGCGTTGCATTCAGCTTGGAATCGGCGGACCAGTCGCCTTTCCATACTCCGCTCGTCAAGGGTTGGGAAGGCCCTGCCGCCCGTGCCCACTTGAACGCAAGCGGCAAAAGCGTATTCACCCGCTCGATTTTATCCGCTGGCTCGCTCGGATACCGCGATGGGCTGGAATTATCCGGCTCATTCCAAATATCCCAAGCCAAAATCCGGCTATCGTCTTTGAACCGCCCCACCACGCCCCGCACATATTTCTCCAAGCGCTTGTAATCGGCGGGATCGTCCAGCGATTTTCCCCCAGGGCTCTGTACCCAAGCCGAATTGTGTACTCCCGGCGTAGGTGCCCGCTGCGCGCCTAATTTAGGGTCCGGATCCCAACAGGAATCGAACAGCACGAACATCGGCTTGATCCTGTGCTTCTCCGCAATCGTCAAGAACTGATCCATTCGTTTCGTAAAACCGGCCGAATCCTGCCACATCAGGTCGTGCAGGAATACGCGCATAGTAGTCATCCCCAGGCTTTGCGCCCAGGCCAGTTCCCGGTCGATCCCGCCGGGGTCCCATGTCTCCTTCTGCCACATTTCCAGCTCGTTGATCGCCGAAGCCGGAATATAGTTGCTCCCCACCAGCCACGGCTGCCTGTCGTACCAGGTGTTCGCCTGTTTCGGAGTCCACTGCGCACTCTGACCATACAGGCTCACCGCCAGAAATAATGAAACGCTACAATTCACAATCCGCATGGCAAACCACGATTCTATCGCCACACACCCCATCCGTCGGCGCGCAGTCTTTGCCGTCTCGCTCGCGGCCCTCCTCGTTCACTTCCTCACGGCGCCGCAGTACGGCTATTTTCGCTGCTCCTGTGGGCCGGACTCTTTGCTGGCGTCGGCTCCTTCGCGAACCTTATCTTTATATGGCTGCGGGAATGGCTGCCCTCATCTTTCGCCCCAACCTGCTCTGGCAGTTTCCCCACAATTTCCCCACGCTTGAGTTCCTGAACAACGTCAACACCACCCACAACAACATCGAACTGCCACCAGCCAAATTTCTCCTCTCCCAAGTCATGATGTTGAACCCTGTCAATGCGCTGCTCTCGCATGCCCGGACTCTACCTTCTCCTGCGCCGTCCGCAATTCCGCTTACTCCTTTTTATAGCAGCGGGCGCGGCCCTTCTGGGTTCCTGCTCTCTTGACCGTGGCCGCAATCCCCATGCTCCCCGTTGTTCTGCCGATCCTGCCGGCGAGCCAGATAGCGCCGTATATGGCCAAGCTCCACCTAGCTCCGGGCAAGACGGCAGCGAGCCACGATGGCCCGCTGCCGCAGTACTTCGGCGATCAGTTGGGCTGGCCTGAAATCGCAAGGGCCGCCGCTCAAGTCTATGCTGCTCTCCCGCGTATTCTTTCCGCCCACAACGCTTACTGGTACTGGGGCTCCACGCCCTGAAACAGCCTCTTCCCAGCCTCTGGCCTAAACTAAAACACTGGAGTTAAGCATGACCCTTGACGCGCTGGTCCTTCAAAAGACGGCAATCTTATATGACATCCCTGCGGAGACCGCCGCCGAAGAACGCGAAGGCCGCACCTGGACCATCCAACAGGAACTCGGCCATCTGGTCGATTCCGCGATGAACAATCACAACCGCATCGTACGCGCCACGCTCGATGGCCATTACACCGGCCCCGGCTACGATGCCGATGCCTGGGTCTCGCTCGCCGATTACCCCGGAATCCACTGGTCAGTGCTCGTTGGTATCTGGCGGGATCTCAATCTGCAACTCGCGCACATCATCGCCCGCATCCCGCCCGATCGCCTCACATCCCCTTGCACCATCGGCACCGATGCGCCGGTCACTCTTCAATTCTTGATTGACGATTACAGCGTCCACATTAATCACCACATCCATCAGATCCTGACTCAGTGATAATAAGAATGGCTCCCCTGCGGAGCCGCCATCTCACCATTTTTAAGGAAATTACTTGTCGACCATCGTTCGTGTAACAGGCACTGAAATTCTCGATTCCCGTGGCAACCCCACCGTCGAAGCCGAAGTCTTCCTGAACGACGGCAATATGGGCCGTGCCGCCGTTCCCTCCGGAGCCTCCACCGGCGAACACGAAGCCGTGGAACTTCGCGATGGCGAAGCGAATCGTTATTTCGGGAAGGGTTGCCGCAAAGCCGTAGCCAACATCAACGGTGAAATCGCGAAGACACTCCTCGGGCACGATGCCACGCTGCAATCGAAAATCGATCACCTC
The DNA here is from genome assembly GCA_043733425.1 of Terriglobia bacterium. Classification (GTDB taxonomy): domain Bacteria; phylum Acidobacteriota; class Terriglobia; order Bryobacterales; family Bryobacteraceae; genus JALYXI01. The sequence goes on along the minus strand of JAYTGM010000441.1, from coordinate 1,501 downwards.
ATGATCAAGCTCGATGGCACGGCGAACAAAGCGCGATTGGGTGCCAACGCCATCCTTGCCGTCTCCATGGCCACCGCCCGCGCTGCTTCGGCTTCGCAACGCACGGCGTTGTATCGTTATCTCGGTGGTGCCGCCGCCTGCCTGCTTCCCGTCCCCATGATGAACATCATCAATGGCGGAGCACACGCCGATAATTCTGTCGACCTGCAGGAGTTCATGATCGTGCCTTTCGGCGCAGACCGTTTCTCCGAATCGCTGCGCATGGGCGTTGAAGTCTTCCACACGCTCAAAAAGGTTCTTCACAAGAAAGGTTACTCAACGGCAGTGGGCGATGAAGGCGGCTTTGCGCCCAACCTGAAGAGCAATGAAGAGGCTCTCGAATGCGTGATGGAAGCCATCACTCAAGCTGGCTATGCCGTCGGCACGCAGATCGGCATTGCGCTGGACCCTGCCTCATCAGAATTTTTCAAAGACGGCAAATACATCTTCAAGAAGTCCGATAAGAGCGAACGCACTTCCGAGCAGATGGTCGATTTCTGGGTGAACTGGAAGCGCCAGTATCCCGCCATCATGTCTATTGAAGACGGCATGGCTGAAGACGATTGGCAGGGCTGGAAGATGCTTACCGATGCGCTCGGAAGCACCACTCAGTTGGTAGGCGATGATCTCTTCGTCACCAATTCCGAACGCCTGGCGCGGGGCATTGAAGCAGGCGTTGGCAACTCCATTCTTGTGAAGGTGAACCAGATCGGCACGCTTACCGAAACGCTGGAAGCCATGACCATGGCGGCCAAAGCAGGCTATACCGCAGTGGTCTCGCACCGCTCCGGCGAAACCGAAGATCCTTTCATTGCCGATCTCGCCGTTGCCACCAGCGCGGGCCAGATCAAGACCGGCTCCGCCAGCCGCACTGACCGCATTGCGAAGTACAACCAGCTTCTGCGCATCGAAGAAAAATTGGGCGACGCCGCAAAATTTCCAGGTGCCAGCGCGTTCCGGCAGATGTCTAACCCGCAGGTGTCGAAATAGTGGCGCGAGAACGCCCGAAGCCTCTGGTTCTCACCATTTTGGATGGCTGGGGTTTTCGCGCCGCAACGGAAGGCAACGCCATCGCGCAAGCCCGCAAGCCCACCTACGACGCATTGCTCCGCGATTTTCCCAACACGCTCATCCATACCTCCGGCAAAGCAGTAGGCTTGCCGGAAGGGCAGATGGGCAACAGCGAAGTAGGCCATCTGAATATCGGTGCGGGCCGAGTCGTCCACATGGACGTAACGCGGCTCGACCTGATGATAAAAGAGGGCTCCTTCTTCAACAACCCGGAACTGGTCACCGCAATGCAGCACCCAAGAGTGCACATCCTGGGCCTGGTGAGCTCTGGAGGCGTTCACTCCTCCACCGGTCACCTCTACGCGCTGCTTAGAATGGCAAAGCAGCAGAAAGTGGGCCAGGTATTCATCCACGCTTTCACGGATGGGCGCGACACCGGCCCCAACACGGG
>JAYTGM010000440.1:0-3843 GCA_043733425.1 Terriglobia bacterium | reverse complement strand
CGCAAAATTTCCTGAAATTGATCTGGGTCTGACGCGCCCGGATATTGAGTCTCGATCGTCTCCAGCAAATCGGCGTAGACCGGAACATGAGCGGCCACGTCTTGCGCTGTGAACAAATGCGCCGCGTAGCCGTCGTCCAAATCCGCGGAATCGTAAGCAATCTCATCGGCTAAATCAATAATCTGCGCCTCTAGCGGAGGCCGCAAGCCGGGCAGGTATTCGTCGAGTTCCGGATATTCCCCCTTCCCGAAATCGCGCGAATGTTTGACGATCCCCTCGCGCACCTCAAACGTCAAGTTCAGGCCTGGAAACCTTGCGTAGCGCTGCTCGAAGGTTTCCACCAGACGGAGAGCTTGGATATTGTGATCGAAGCGTTCGCCGAATTTCTGCATTTCCAGATCAAGCGCCGCTTCGCCGGCGTGGGCAAAGGGTGGGTGCCCGATATCGTGGACAAGGGCGAGGGCTTCCGTGAGGTCTTCATCAAGCGCTAAGACATGGGCCACGGTGCGCGCGATCTGTGCCACTTCGATGGTGTGGGTCAGGCGATTTCGAAAATGATCGGAAATGCCCGGCGCGAACACTTGTGTTTTCGCTTCCAGGCGCCGGAACGCACGCGCGTGAACTACGCGCTGGCGGTCCCGTTGAAAGGCGTTGCGGTAAGGGTGTTCCGGTTCTGGGTAACGCCGGCCCCGGCTGCTGGAAAGCGGAAACCGGAGGTTGGCGAGCAAGGTCTACTGGCTCTGCAGATCGCCCAACATCTGAACGGCAGCCTGGCTGGCCCCGTTAGGCGAACTGGTTAACGGCTGCAACAGTTTGCGGGCATCGGATGCCTTATTCACGGCAACGTAATGGTGCGCCAGCGTGATAGTGGCCTGCTCTTTTGAAACGAACACTGTCGGGTTATCCATCAGATCTTTCAGCAGCTTTTCTCCATCCGCGCTACGGCCTTCGGCAAACGCGGTGTCCGCCAGGGAAAGCTTAGCCAATGAGGCATACTCTTTATTCCCGTCGTCAGCTACTTTTTGGTACAGCTTCCGGGCTTCGTCCAGTTTGCCAGCATCAGCCGCAATACTGGCCAGATAATATTCGGCTACCCAGCCTTCGCGCGTTCCTGAATATTCCGAGGCGACACCGCTGAACGCTTTGGTTGCGGCATCGCGCTTGGCCTGATCGGTGGAAAAACTCAACGGGCCGGGCAGGGCACCTGGCGTGACCGTACTTTCCTGAATCTGAATAGCATCGTTCAACTTGTCCTGCCTTACGTTATGTGAATAGCTTCGATACCACGCGTAGGCTCCGCCCAACACTAAAACCACCAGCACTAAAGCGCCATAGCGGATGAACTGAGCGCGATGGCTTCCCACAAATTCCACATTATGTTCAACGGCAACTGCGAAACCGTCGGTGCGTAGTTCTTTACGGTCAATTCGATCGGACACAAAAATCCTTCTCAGACAAAGTAGCCTCTCAGTTTAACATGTGGTGCATTTTTGAGCGCCCATGCCCCGTTTTGGCGGATTTTTAGTACACTTTGAAGTGCCACGTTTCTGGCCGGAGAAGGTTTACGCATGGTAAAAGCGAAACGAGCGCGGGCTATGGGACCCGCGGCGCAAGAGTTTTATACCTCAAGTGACGTGGCGCGAATCTCTGGCGTGAGCTTGCGGCAACTGCAGTGGTGGGACGAGCGGAACGTGGTTTCGCCGCGGCAGGACGGCCACCGGCGCGTGTATCTGCAAGCGGAAGTGGTGGAAGTTTCGGTGATTGCCGCACTGCGCCGAAAAGGGTTCTCGCTTCAGAAAATCCGGCGGGTTCTGCGCTATTTGCAGAAAGAAATGGGCAAGCGCTTGGCGGATGCGGTGGCGAGCGAAGCCGAAATTCACCTGCTGACGGACGGGAAGAACATCTATCTGGAAGAGAGCCCGGAGCGCGTTGTGGACGTGCTTAAGAATGCTAAGCATCCCATGTTTCTGGTCTGCGTGACCGATCAGTTGCGGAAATTCGAGCTTGCGGTGAAGAAGCCGGTGAAGCCCGAAATCGGGACGGCGGAACGCCGCGCGCGGGCTGGCTAGTTTGCAGTAATCGGCCTGCGAAGAGTTGTTCTTAGCAGCAGGTTCACCAGGATCATCAACACGGAAAAAGCGGGCAGCACCAGAAGAGCCGTCTTCAGATTTCCGGAATCATTGCCGGCAATTGCGCCGATGATTTTGGAACTAACCGCCAAGCCGATCCAGCCGCAGGTAATGGCAATTCCCATGGCAGTTGCTGTCATGACGGGGAAGCGGTCCCCCACCATTCCGAGCGTTGTTGGGAACACCGGGGCCATGGCGAGCCCCGCGCAAAATACCAGGATACCGGCGAACACAGGGTCGTTAGTCTGCAGCATGCCCCAGGTTGTGAGGGCCATGAAGATGGACGAGGCCAGGGTCACGTTGATGGGGGAGATGCGGATCAGGATGCGCGATACCACCACGCGGCCGACCAGAATGCCGAGCGCGAAACCGAGAGACAGTGTCCGGAGCGCGGTCACTTCGGGAATTCCCTGCGCCACCAGATGTTTGGCGAGCCAGTTCCACACACCTACCTCGCAGGCGACGTAAAGGAACAAGAACAGCGACATCAGAGCCAGAGCCGGGTTGCCCGCCAGCTTACCGGCCTCGGAAAGTTTGAAGCCGCGTGCGCCTGTTGGGGGCGGCATCGGAGTGACAACATGAAGCAGGAAGGTGCTTGCGGTGAGTGCGGCAATCAGATAGCAAAGCCCGAGTGCGTTGCCCGCAAACAGGTAAGCGCCAATGAGAGGAGTCAGTAAGCCGCCAAGGCCGAAGAAGAGATTCAGCAGGTTGAGCGTGGAAGAGCGGCGGTCAGGAGAGATATCGCTCACCAGCGCATTCGCGCCCGTCACCACCATGCCGCCGCCAAGGCCGAGCATTAACATGGAAGCCGAAACAAGCGCGAAAGTTTGCGCGTTGGCCAGTGCGAAGAGAGCCACTGTGATCACACCAAGCCCAAGAACCAAGCCGAACTTCTTGCCCTTGCGATCGATCAACGGGCCAATCGATAGTGAGGCAATGATCAGCCCTAGCGACTGCACGAAAGCGATGGTGCCGTTCTGATCGTCACTGAACGAGAAGCGGCGTGAGAGATCAGGCAGGAGCGTGCCCAGAAGTGCCGCGATCATGCCATAAACCAGAATGGCTAAAATCGCGGCTGGAATCAGTCGTTTTGACATTATGGTTTTAATAACTAAGAGAAGTGATATTTCTGAGTCTTGTCGTCCCAGAATATCTTCTTGTTGTTCTTATACGACAGCGTGGCAAGATGCCCTGGGATGGCCGCAATCTGGCCGGCTTTGGCGGGTGCGATAGCTTTTTCTTTGCCCAGGCATGCCATCAGGAAGTTGCGGACATGATCGCCTGTTCCGTCATCGGCCTGGCCCAGATCTTTGACGCGGTCCAGGTGGAGTTCCTGGCGGTCTTTGATGGCTACCATTGCGCCGGATTTGTTTTTGAACTTCTGCGGGAAGAAGTTCATGTACTGGCGGCTGATGACTTCGATGGTGCCTTCCGAGCCCATGAACTGTTCGCCATACCCGTACTGATCGTTTCCGAAGTAGCTGGAGTAATTCAGTTCGAACTGATCGGGGTATTCGAAGATGGCACTGAAGGTATCGGGCACTTCGCGGTCATCGCCCTTCGCGCGTGTCCACATGTAGACTCCGCCGGATGCGGAGCAGGAACTGGGGACGGTTTTGTTGAGGACGAAGTTGCTGATATCGGTCTGGTGGACCAGGAGATCGGTGGAGATGCCGCTCGAATAATCCCAATAATTGCGCCACTGGAAGTAGCG
>JAYTGM010000439.1:0-3851 GCA_043733425.1 Terriglobia bacterium | reverse complement strand
CTATGGAAAACGCGCCCGTGATGCCCGTCGCGGGACTGGTCGGGTCATTCTCCGGAAAAGCCAGGATGCTGCGAATGAAGGCAACACTGACCTGGTTCGTCAGGTTCGGCGTGAACACATGGGTACCGCTGATAACGTGGTTCTGCCGGGCAATCGCTTGCGACCCGCTGAACAGAGTTCCGAAGCCTAGATTGCTCACCACATTCGGCTGATCGCGCCGATCCACGCTGCTCCGCAGGTAGAAGCTGTCCCGCGCACTCGCAATGAAATCGACCCGAGCGGTCCCCAGCCAGAATACATACGGTTGCGCGATTGGAATCTGAACCGTTCCGAAGGGAATCGCAACACCGTTCACCGTCACATTTTTTGGATTAAAAAAGACGGGGTTCTGGGAATAAACTCCCGACAGAAAACCAATGCTATTTAAAACAGCGGCACGGGCCGGGGCAGTCTCTCCAGGCCCAAGCGGCACCGAAGAAAGCTGGGCAAATCCAGCAGCCGTTGGAATAGTCGACGAAGTGGAGCTTGGCGCGGCACCCTGCGCTTGCCTGTCCGTTTCCGCATTCGCAAAAAAGAAGAGCTTATTTCTCAAAACCGGCCCGCCGAAACTCGCCCCAGGCTCATTCAATGTGAAGCGCGGTGTGCTTTTGAAGCCGCTTCTTTTATTGAGAATCGTTAAAGGCGTCAAACTATTCCCTTGCCAGTACTCATAAACCTCACCATGAAAGGCGTTTGTGCCACTCCGTGTAATTACCTGGATCTGGCCACCGCTGTTGCGCCCGAACTCGGCTGAAAATGCTTGTGCCTGCACCTGGAACTCGCCAGTCGATTCCGGAGTCACACGATTGTTGCTACTCGTCACGCTTGAATCGTTGTTATCGATGCCGTCCAGTAAGAAGTTGTTGTTTCGCGCCCTTTGGCCGTTGATCGAAATGCCGGACGAACCCGGCCCTACAACAGCGGTGGGAGCCAGTAACGCCAGTTGGTTCACATCCCGGTTCTGGGCACTAGTTGGAGCATTAGCAATAAATGCCTGCGAAAGTGTCCTCTCCACGGTAGCTGTCGTTTTCGATAGTTCAACTCCCTGCGGAGAATCCTGCACATCCACCGCTGTCGCGGTTGTGCCTAACGAAAGCTGCTGATTCAACGTCACTTCTTGTGATGTGGTTACCTCAATACGGTTGATTTTGGCTTCCGCGAATCCAGAGGCCGCAAATGTAACGGAATAGATTCCCGGGTCTATGCCCGGCAAACGGTAAAACCCGTCGCCATTAGAGGTGGTAGACCTGCCGGCACCCGTAGCAACATTCGCGATGGACACCGTTGCGTTCGAAATCGCAGCACCGGAAGGGTCCTGCACAGCACCTAGAATTGTTCCACGCGTTAACTGCCCGCTAAGAGGCGCTGCCAGGAGGGCGAGAGATAGAAATAGCTGAAAAGTTGTTTTCACTAGTGCTCTTCGTAAAAGCACGCGAGTGACCACGCTAAGTCCTTTGTTTGTAACATCTGGCGAGCAGGAATCTACCGTTTTGTGAATAACTACTGAAACTATTCCAAAAAAGTGAAGTTTTATTCCACGCGCGCTGCTAGATCCAGGCGCTTCGGCGGGTTACCCCCGTCCAATTTCACGCACAGCGTGCGCACTGCCTCATACCCGATCTTGAACGGATCCTGCACCACTAACGCCTGAATCACCCCAGCCTTCTCATCAGCCTTCAAACCTTCCGTGGAATCGAACGCTACAAACTTCACCTTGCCCGCTAGCCCTCGCGCTTGAATGGCCCGCGACACCCCAACAGAACTCGGCTCACTTGAAGCGAAGATCCCGCCCAATTCAGGGTGCGCAGTCAACATATTTTCCGCACCCGCCATGCCTTTCGCCGGGTCCGCCATGCTGAACTGGGTCGCAACAATCTTCATAGCAGGGAATTCCTTCGCCAAAGTTTCCGTAAACCCGCGCTCGCGGTCCATGGTGGAAAAGCTGCCCGGCGCATGGCCCATCACCCCAACTTGTCCCTTGCTGCCCATCAGTTCCGCCAGTTTCCGCGCCGCCATCGCGCCGGCCGCATAATTATCGGTCGCCACAAACGTCATGTATTTGTCTGAATCCACGCCGGAATCGAACACCGTCACTGGAATCTTTTCCCGCGCTGCCCGTTCGAGTGAAGCTGTCAAAATCTGCCGGTCCGCGGCCGCCACTGCCAACCCATCCACGTGCCGCGCAATCATGGAATCCACAATCTCAATCTGGCGCGTATATTCCGTCTCCTGCTGCGGCCCGCTCCACAGGATCGTCGCGTGAAATTCCTTCCCCGCCGCCCGCGCCCCAGCCTCCACCTGAAGCCAGAACACATGCGACGTACCCTTCGGCACCACGGCAATGGTGCGCTCCTTACCCCGCCCGCAACCGGCAAGCGTCAGGACTATTAAAGCAACTGCTGCCTTACTGCGCACACCAGCCGCCATCGATCAGCACATCCGTTCCCGTAATAAATCCCGCCCCTTCCGAACACAGGAACACTGCAAGCGCTCCGATCTCTTCAACTTTCCCCCATCGTCCCAGCGGAATCTTGGAAAGAAACATCTGGTTCGCCGCCGCGTCATTCATAATCGGCGTATTCATCTCCGTTCCAAACGGTCCCGGACTGATTCCATTTACCGTGATCGCCTCCGTGGCCAGTTCCAGAGCTAGCGACCGCGTCAGCCCCAGCAGCGCCGTCTTGCTCGAGGAATACGCGCTGCGTCCGCCCAGCGAGACATGGCTCATGATCGACGTCATATTCAAAATGCGTCCATAACCTTTGCCCTGCATATGCGGCACAAAAGACCGGCACATCAGGAACACGCTCGTCAGATTGGTGCGCTGCACGCTTTCCCATTCATCCAGCGTGAACTCCGTAATGTTTTTCCGGATGTTGATGCCAGCGTTATTGATCAGAATATCGATCCGCCCCGCCTGTGCCGAAATTTCCTTCTCCACCCTTGCCACATCGGCCTCATTCCCCACATCGCCGACAAATACAAAAGCTTCGCTTCCCGCCGCCCGCACCTCTGCCGCTACACTCTCCAGCTTCTCTCTATCCCGCGACACCAGGGCCAACTTTGCCCCCGCGCCGGCTAGTGCGATCGCCATCGATCTACCCAGCCCTTTGCTCGCTCCCGTAATCAGAGCCAGCTTGCCATGCAATTCTTTTTCCTTCATAGTGTGTTCGGATTGTATCCTGCTTAAAAGTGACTGAACTTCAAATCCTGACCCCCGACGGCAAGCGCCGCACCATCACGCTGCCCGCTTCCCCTCTCGACGCCCCGCTCACGCTCGGCCGCGCCGTCACTTGCGACCTCAGCTATCCAGAGGATGCGGGCCTTTCGCGCCAGCACCTCACCATACAGAATATGGACGGCAGCTTCCTGCTTACAGACCTTGGCAGCAAGAATGGCACCGTGCATAACGGCAAGCGAATCTCGCGCCCTACGCCGCTCTCGCCCGGTGACCGTATGATGGCCGGCCACCTCATCCTCTCGCTGCCCGGCAACCCACGTACCGGTTCCCATTCCATCACCGCTTCCTCGTCCGCCTTCAATTCCTCAGCTACCGTCATCTTTACTGAAGCCGGAGAAACGCCTCCTAACTCCACCGTCACTGCCGATTTATCCCGTATCATCCAGGGGAAAGAGCCAGCGAACAAGGATCCCACTTCGTTCGATTCGGTCGGTGCGCTCATCCGCGCGGGTAACGAACTCTCCGGCCAGCGTCCTCTGGAAGAGCTTTTCCCCTTCATCCTGCAACTCGCCATGGAATCGGTCGGTGCGGAGCGCGGGGTTCTTTTCACGCTGGAAGGCGAAACGCTGCT
>JAYTGM010000438.1:0-3853 GCA_043733425.1 Terriglobia bacterium | reverse complement strand
ACGAACGCGGCTTCCGCTTCGACACTCTCCAAATGCCTCTTAACGTGATGGACGCGCACTTCCGCAGCTTCGCAAAAAACGTTCTGCCGGTACTGGTTCAGAAGAAAATGGGCGTCCTGGGCATGAAATCCATGGGCGACAAGATCATCCTGAACAGCAATACGGTCAAGCCCATTGAATGCCTGCACTACGCGCTCAATCTGCCTACCTCCGTCGTCATCACTGGCATCGACACCATGGAAATTCTGGACCAGGCCTTCGAAGCCGCCCGCACCTTTAAACCCATGGGCAAGGCGCAGGTGGACGCGCTGCTTGCACGGACCGCCACCGCAGCCTCAAAAGGCGAATTCGAGCTTTTCAAAACCACCAACAGGTTCGATTCCACCGCGCAGCATCCGGATTGGCTCGGGAACGCACCGGCTGCTTGATAGACTTGGGTCGTACGAATGGTTCCCAAATGCTTTGATTTTACGCAATGTCTAGAACTGTGATCTCCGGTCTGCATCGAAAACGAACACTTCCCAGATTCCCGACCCCGCGCGTGATGTAAATCTGCCGGTCGCGCCAGCTCTTCAGTCCGGCGACGAATTGCTTGTCCTAAACGGGTGCATAGCGTGGACCTTCGAATGGGATAATCACCCGGCCTCCGTGGGTGTGACCGCTTAGCATGAGATCCCACGGAAAATTTGCGACATAGGCTTTGCTGTCCGGATTATGTGAGAGGAGAATAGTGGGCAACTTGTCATCCCGATCCTCAAACGCTGCTTCGGCGTGAAATTCTTCTGACCAAAGGTCACCTACGCCAGCGATCACCAGGTCCTGATTTCCGAACCGCCTAATTTCTGACTTGTTATGCATCAGCTTGACACCGCTGCCTTCGAGTATCTTTTCGACCAACGTATGATCTGCGAACCCGCCGCGGGCTGGAGCCCATTTCCTGCCATCATGATTTCCCAGAACGGCGTAGGTTGGCAGCACTCGGGCTAACTTTGCTAGTGACTGTTCATAGGATTTTGTGTTGAAACCTCCCTTGAACGTGATGAAATCTCCGGTCAGGCATGCCAGGTCCGGTTGTTGCTGGATCCCGATTTCAATTGCCCTATCAATTAGAGGGGGTGGAACAGCAAATGACGCATGGAAATCGGCGAGGTGAAGGATTCGAACCGACTCTTTACTTCTCCATTTGGCAAGCTTTACTCTTGTCGAGGTGAGCTCGAGCCAGCGAGGCTCAAAGAGGGTGGGATAACCGATGACCGGTAGCGCACCCAAAGCTGCCGTGGAAATCCAGTTGCGCCGGGTCATCCTTCTTATGTTCGCGTACTAGTCCGGCCTTTTTCGCTTTATATTCCCTGCTCCAATGATCGACCCTATCAAGCCGACATACCTATCCCGTCTGACACACAGACCGGCTTCGCCCCGCTCTTCTGCGCGTGGTCGGACAGCAGCACAGGCACTCTCATCAGCACTTAAACCAATTTCACCATCGCGAAATAGCGGTACGCCTTCTGCTTGATAGACTTGGGGCGAGCGAATGGATTCCCCGCCCCGGCGCATTATCGCCATTTATCCAGGGTCGTTTGACCCCATCACGAACGGTCACCTCGATCTGATTCGTCGCGGTGCCCGTCTGTTTGACCGGCTCATTGTAGCCGTGCTGAGCAACGAAGCCAAGCAGCCGCTCTTCTCCGCTGACGAACGCATGGAAATGCTGCGCGAAGCCACCAGCGGCTTACAGAACGTTTCTGTCGATTCCTTCCACGGCCTTCTGGTGGAATATGCCACGTCTCAACGGGCAACCGTTCTTTTGCGCGGCATTCGCGCCGTTTCCGATTACGAATACGAATTGCAGATGGCGCTGATGAACCGCCGCCTGCAGCCCGAAATTGAAACGGTATGCCTGATGTCTGGCGATGCGTTCTCTTTCATCAGTTCCCGCTTGGTGAAAGAAGTGATCAGCCTGGGCGGCAATATTTCGGGTTTGGTGCCTGCCTCGGTGGAGCAGCGCCTGAAAGAGCGCCTGCGGCAGGCACCGCCAGTCCAAATAGTGCGAAATTAGTGAGAACGGGATTTTAGAATCATGTCTCTTACAATGAAAACCGCGCTAGCGGACCGCGTTTCTTCCATCAGCGTTTCTTCCACTATGAAAGTGATGGCCGACGCCGAAAAATTGCGTTCTCAAGGCATCGATGTCGTGGATTTTGGGGCGGGTGAGCCCGATTTCCCCACTCCCGACAACATCAAGCAGGCCGCAATCCGCGCTATCAACGCGAATTTCACCAAGTACACTGCCGCCGGAGGAACGCAAGAACTCAAGCAGGCGGTTTGCGATCGACACACGGCGGATTTCGGTACCGCTTACAAACCTTCCGAATGCCTGATTACGGTTGGCGGCAAACACGTCATTTTCAATCTGGTTCAGGTTTTAATCAATCCGGGCGATGAAGTGGTGATCCCGGTCCCTTACTGGGTAACGTACAAAGATGTGGTGAATTACGCGGGCGGTAAGTGCGTCTTCGTCCCTACCGACGTACAGAACGGTTTCGCTCTCACGGCCGCTGCTCTGGAACCGCATCTCACCAGCCGCACCCGGATGGTGATCATCAATTCCCCTTCGAACCCGAGCGGTGCCGTTCTGCCGCGAGAGGAGTTTGAGCGCATTTACCGCCTCACCTCGGAACGCGGCATTTTCCTGATGACGGACGAATGCTACTGCCATTTCCTCTATGGCGGCACTCCGTTTTCCATCGCGTCGCTTCCGGGCGCGAAGGAAACTGTTCTGGTGGCGGGCACCGTTTCGAAAACCTACGCCATGACCGGGTGGCGCATCGGCTTCGGGCTGGTTCCCGAGCATGTGGCCGGGGCGATGCTGAAATTGCAGAGCCACTCCACTTCCAACCCGACGTCCATCTCCCAAAAAGCTGCCGTAGAGGCCTTGCGCGGCCCTCAGGAAGGTGTTGGCCAGATGCTGGCGGAATATCGCAAGCGCCGGGATTTTGTGGTCGCCAGGCTGCGGCAGATTCCGGGAGTTACCTGCTTCATGCCGGACGGGGCTTTTTACGCCTATCCAAATATTTCAGAGGCCATGCGTGTCACCGGCATCTCTTCGCCGCAACAGTTTGCGGAAAGACTGCTGGCTGAAGCTCACGTGGCGGTAGTGCCCGGCGAAGCCTTCGGCACACACGAACACGTTCGGATTTCTTACGCCACCTCCATGGCGGAATTGGACCGGGGGCTCGATCGGATTCATGACTTCATCGTCCGAACCCGCTAGCCTGCGCCAGCTTAAACCGGAGCGGCATTATCGGATCTGGGGTTCGACGCGGCTCGAACCCTGGTTTTCGAACACCAGTGAGAAGATCGGCGAAGTCTGGTTTCCAGATCCGGATTCGCCTTTGTTGGTGAAATTCCTGTTTGCCACCGAAAACCTCTCTGTTCAGGTGCATCCGGATGACGCGCTCGCTCAGCAGAAAGGCCATCCGCGCGGCAAAACGGAAATGTGGCACATTCTGAGAACCGAACCCGGCGCCAAGATTGCGCTGGGCTTTAACGCGCCTGTCACTTCACATCAAGTGCGAGAAGCCGCGCTGGATGCCAGCATTATGGGATTGCTGAGGTGGATCCCCGTTCACCCTGGCGAAACGTGGTTTATTCCAGCAGGCGCGGTCCATGCCATCGGAGCAGGAGTTACCGTCTGCGAGGTGCAACAGAACTCCGACGTCACGTACCGCCTGTTCGATTACGGCCGCGGTCGCGAACTGCATCTTGAAGATTCGCTTCTGGCGGCAAATCTGTCTTACCAGCCCGGAAAACCGAGTATCGAGGCAGGCTTGCAGGTGGATTGCCCGTACTTTCA
>JAYTGM010000437.1:0-10371 GCA_043733425.1 Terriglobia bacterium | reverse complement strand
ATCACGGCAAGCCGGTGCTGTAACACTTCCGCGGACCGCAGGCTTTCCCAAAATCCCAACGGCCCCAAAGGCCACACGTCGGCGTCCGCGCGCAACAGAAGAAAGATGCCTAAACCGACAAGGAGCAGCGGCCAGTTCCGCGCCCAGGGTACGTAACCGGTTCGCGCCAGCACCGCAAACATTCCCATCGCCAGCACGACCAAGCCTGCCCAATGATGATTGTATTCAGACCACGCAAAATCGTTTGCCGTCCGTTCCACCCCGGGTAGCGTCAAGTCGCTGACGCGCGGCGTGGAAAGCCTGGGGAGTTGCGGCGTAATTCTTTCCACCACCGCACGCCCGGGCACCACGCTGCTGGCCACGTCCACCGCCGGGGGCTGCGAAGTGAGTGAAGCGGCCGCAAAGATTACGCAAAACCCAATCCCAATCTCCGCTTCGCCAATGGCCCGCAACCGCCGGACCAGACCGTGTTCGCGGACACCGAAATAGTTCACTCCACCCAGCACCAGCAGCATAGCGAACAGCAGAACTTTTGCCGCTACCATCACTCCGTAGGCAGTTCCGTAAATTGCCTGCGGCTGTCCTATGAAAAAATAACTAAGTGCCAAGCCCGCGCTTGCCAGTAACCCAGCGGACCATAACGCTAGCAAGGAAAACCGCTTCCAAACCGGGTCGGCCGCGGGGCGCCGAGACGCAATCAGATACGGCAGCCCGCCCACCCAAACCGCGGTGGCCGCCTGATGAATCAAAGTGAGGCCACTCAGTACCAGCCTGTTTTCCAGGCGCGCCATCGCATGACTGGTTGCCAGCGTTCCCGCCAAAATCAGGGCCGCTGGAATCAGCATGGCCCGGCCAGTCGGGATTGCCGCAAGCATCAAACTCGCCGCAACTGTCACTAGCCCGGCAATGAAGTAATTCGCCCCAGCCAACGCAGCCAGCGGGAACCCGCCTGTTCCGCTCAACACCGCGGAATCCACCGCAACGAACAAAACCTGCACAGCGCACAGGGCAAGCGCCCACCGGCGAATGGCGCGCTCCACCTTCGCATCGCGTCCGCGCACCACAAAAAGCGCAAACGCCACGCCACCCACAGCCAGCGATTGCAAGGCCAGCGTGCAACCCCGCAGGATTACCGACAAAAAGCCAAAAACCTCAAGCAATTGAGCCACGTTGCTGCTATTTAACGTCTGGCATTATTGAACTTCAAATACCAACTCTCCCCGCGTGATATGCCCATCCAAGGCGAGTACCTGCCACCGAATGCGGCACCGGCCAGGTCTTACGCCCTTCATCTCAGAAGAAAGTGTATCGGGCGCGGTCTGCGGTGCAATCTCTAGCGCCGTCTCTTTGCCATTCGCGCCCGCCACCATCAATCGTGAACGCTTCCGGTCAATTCGCGAATTAAACCGCAGCTTCACTGGTACATTCGGTCCCACAACGCTCGCACCAGCGCGCGGCGTCGCTTCAAGCAGCACCGCATGGCACCAGGCCAGGGGTGCCGCTGCCAAAGTCAGGCCCAAAGCCAAAACTCTTACCATCTCAGTTTCGATGATCTCTCACCTTTAAACGAACCGTAAAATATGAAATCGTCAACACGAATGAAAATTACGTTCTGGGGTGCCGCGCAGGAAGTCACCGGGGCCATGCACCAAGTTACTACGGGAGGCAACCAGTACATTCTCGATTGCGGAATGTACCAGGGCCGCCGGAAAGATGCCGAACGGCAGAACCGCAATTTTCCGTTTCCCCCGAAGACCATCACTGCCGTCATGCTCTCCCACGCGCACACAGATCACCGCGGCAATCTTCCGCTGCTTGTCCAAAACGGCTTTACCGGCCCAATCTATTCCACTCCCGCCAGCATCATTCTCTGCCGTGCCATGCTCAGCGATACTGGCCACATGTTCGGCTCTTCCACCATGGTGCTTGAAAGCGAGGGCGTCCGCGTCCATGACTCGGAAACCACGGTCATCGATAAGCTAGCCGATGTCGTGAACCGGACTGTCGAGCGCGGGGGCTGCCTCATTGTGCCCGCCTTTGCCGTGAGACGTGTTCAGCAGTTAGTCTTACTGCTCCATCAACTTGCCAATGAGAAACGCTTCCCCAAGGTTCCGATATTTGTCGACAGCTCTCTTGCCGTCAACGTGACGGAAGTTTATCGCGCCCAACCGGAATGCTTCGACGAGGAATGTGCGAAGCCGGCCGCGTTCTGCACCATCTGAAAAACAATGTGGAAGACAGCCGCAACACCGTTCTCATCCACCGGTTACCAGGCGCCGGATACCTTAGGCAGTAAGTTGCTAGCTGGTGTGCCCCAGGTCTACATGCTGAATTAACCCTGCCAGTTACGCGCGGAAGTAGCCAGCCTGCAAGCTCTTAGTGGACATGCGGACTGTGACGAGCTACTCCGCTGGATTGCGCCGATTTCCCACTGCTTGAAGAAGGTATTTCTCGTCCATGTTGAAGCTGACCAAGCCGCTGCCCTGGCCGCGACAATCTATAAAACCTATGGCATTGAGGCAGTTGCAGCGTAACGAGGCACCACTTTTGAACTTTCTAAGTAACTAAAAACGAGGCTGATAGCATCTATAATTCTGAATATGAGTGATCTGAATGCGTACTCGGCCCCTGCCGATCATGGCTCAAACGTGAAGACGGCGCTGGTGGGAGGTGCTCTTGCCGCCCTGCTGGTTTCCAACGTTTACCTTTTCGTGCAACTTCACGATCTGAAAGCAGATCAGGTTAAAGCACAGCAGGCACTGCAGGCGCAGGTGGAAGAGCTCAGGGATAGTTCCACCCAGGTTGTAGCAACTAACAGAAAACATCTGGAAAGTTTAAAGGGGGACCTGGAATCCGCCAGAATGCAAGCCAATCAGGCCGCGAGCCAGGCGAAACGAGAAGCCTTGAGCTACACCGAACAGCAGGCAAAACGTTTGGAACAAGGTCAGCAAGCGGCGATTGAGCAGACGAAGAAAGTCGCCGGTGAGTTGTCGGAAGTGAAAGCAGTAGCTTCCACCGCAACTGCGAAACTTGCCGATGTCTCAGGTGACGTGACAAATGTCAAAACTCAAGTGGCCGCGACCCAGCAGAACCTGGACCGCACAATTTCCGATTTGAAGAAAGTAACCGGAGACCTGGGCGTCACCAGCGGCTATGTAGCAACCAACGGTAAGGAACTAGCTATCCTGAAGCGGCTGGGCGAACGTACTTACGTCGAATTTACACTCCCGAAAGGAAAAAATCCGCAGAAAGTGGGCAACGTGACCCTGTTGCTGAAAAAAGCGGATCCGAAACGGAATCGGTTCACGTTCGAGTTGATGGCTGACGATAAGAAGACGGAGAAAAAAGACCGCACCGTCAATGAGCCGATTCAGTTCATCATGGCTCGCGCCAAGCAGCCCTACGAGATCATTGTGAACGAAGTCCGCAAAGACGTCATCGTAGGCTACTTAGCCGAACCCAAAGACCAGGCCGCCCGCTAAAACTATTGGACCAGGCCAACCTGAACGTGCATGCCGCTTTCCAGCTTGTTGATCTGCGAGACAGCCACTTCCTCGCCGTCTTTCACGCCCTCTGAAATCTCCACGTTGTCCCCGAAGCGGTCGCCTAGCTTCACTTCGCGCTCGTCCACTTTGTCATTGGCAACAACATACAACTTGTTAGCCCCGAACACATAATTCAGCGCCTTGGCCGGAACCACGCAAACCATCTCGCTCCGCGCGGTGTGCACTGTTGCCTTCGCATAGCTTCCCGGCTTTAATTCGTTACGACCGTTCGCGATCAACGCTTCCACCACAAACGTGCGCTTGGCTTGATCCACAGTTGGCGAAATTCGCCACACTTTGCCCTGGAACGTCCGATTCGGATATGCTTCCAGCGTCACATCCGCCGCCTGCCCGTTGCGGATCCATGGTGCCATGCGCTCCGGCGCTTCAATCCGCATTCGAATCGGGTCTGTCTTCACCAGCGTAAAGACCGGTGTGCTTGCCTTCAGATAGGTGCCTGAGTTCACCATGCGCTCTTTCACCTGCCCGTCGAACGGCGCGCGAATCGTTGTATCCCGTAATTTTTTCCGCTGCAGGTCCACGGCGCCGCGCGTCCGTTCTACTTCCTGCACCAGATTGCGCGACGCATTCAGGGTGCTCTCGTATGCTGCCTGCGCGTATTGCAACCGCGCCTGCGCCTGATCCAGATCCTGCCGGGATCCAATCCCCTGCCCAGACAAATCGCGCATCCTCCGGAAGCGCTGATCCGCATCTGTCAGGTCAGCCTGCGCCCGCCGGACCTCCGGTGTCTGCAGCAGATCCTTCACCTTGTCACCCTCGGACTTCAATCCCAGCTTGTCCAAAGCCTGCCGCAATTGGGCTTCATTTTGCGCCAGAAGATATCTCTGCTCTTCATCGGCAACGCGGACCAGTACCTGCCCTTTCGATACGCGGTCGCCTAAATCCGCCTTTACTTCGATGGCGCGCCCCTCAATCTCCGAACTGACCGTCACTTCCTCATACGGAAACAAAGATCCTACGGCTTCCACATTACGCACCACTTGCTTCAGCTTCACGCGCTGCACGTTTACGGTGAGAGGTGCCGCGCTCGGCTTCGCGTGCACCGCCTCCTGGCGGCCACATCCACCCAACATCACCAACGCACCAACAATAAGTATTCGACCGGTATTCACAGGTCCTCCTAATTTACCTGACTCGCGGATGGCTTCACGGATTAAACAATCCATTCGTCTCCGAATCAGTCGATTCCACCAGCTTCTCCACCTGCATTTTGTAAATCGCTGGCTTGCCATGCCGGTCGCTCTGAAACAGTATGCTCTGGCTATTCGGCGTAAACACGGGCCGCACCGCAGCCGCATCTTTGGCGCGATGCTCACAAAGTGTAAACTCGCGGCGCGTCACCCGCAGCAGCAGCAACACATAAGCCGAAGCCTTGCTCCCGCTCGCCCCCACGAATACCGACGAATCTCCATTCATTCCGAACCCCACAAACTGGCTCGTCTTCGCCATGAGGCGGTCTGCGTTCTCATCGGGAGTGTGCTCCCGCATGTCGCTCCCGCGCAGGTACGCAAAGGTGCGTCCGCCGGGCGTCCAATCCACCGTGGCGCTCTGAGCCCCCGCTATGGGGTCCAGCTTCAAGGGCCGATTGCCTTGCCCGCTAAAATTGACCAGCCACGGCGCGCCATCTTCCCGCACGTACAGCACCTGCGTTCTCTTCGGCCGAACCTGCGTAACCCCCACCGCACTCGAACTCTCACAAACAGTGGTTACCGCAGGTTTCGCCCCAAGAGCCGCCAGACGCACCCGGGGCCCAGCCGCAAAAGAGCAGTACTGCCCATCCTCTGAAACCGCGAGTTCCCCCGTACGCCCGGCCGCCGATCCGATTTCCCGCGCGCGCCCGCCCATCTGCATCAATCGAAGCTGGTCGCCATCGCAATACAGGAAGCTCCGGTCATCGCTCAACAAAGTAAGTGTCGCCGGGTCTAAAGCCGCCGCTTCCGTCAGTTGTTGTTGTTGCCCGGTCTTCAGATCCATCCGGTAAGCCTGCCAGCCGGAACCGCGGTCGGCAGCATACAGCAGGAAATTTCCTCGCCGGGACGCCCCATGCCGCGGCAGAAAACTAGCGTGTTGCGGGTCGGTCAGCCGCAGTACTTCCAGCTCCGTTGCCGGGTCCGCATACCGCCTCAACTCGGAAGGAAACGCAACACCGGCAAACAAAGAAACAAATTCCCGCCGCCGCATACTTCTATTTACTCACGGTACCGGCGGGGACCCGGCCGGCGCTACTTATGATTCGCGTCGTAATGCTGTTTCATCAAGTCCTGCCCGAAATCGTTTCCAAAATCCCGCCAGACAGTATGCACGTGGTTGGCATTATTCTGCGTGTTGTCATACTCCACCAAAAACGTGGGCGATTGAATCCGGTAATAATGCGGACCGCCCTTCTCCGCCACTCCCGCCCACGCAAAATACAGATCCCGTCCGGATTGCTTCACCATCGCCATACGCGCTTGCGCCATCTGTTCCGGCACATTGCCCGCATACACATCCAGCAGATCCATCAGCATCTGTGCCTGCGGTTTCGTCATCTTGGAAACCGGCAGCCCCTGCGGCTTGCCTTCTAAACTTGCGCGCTTCTCGTTCGAAGTCAAAATTTCCTTATACGCGTCTGTCGTGATGATCGTCGTCTTCTTCTGGCCCGCGTCCAGCGCATTCAACAGCTCGCGGCCCATGTCTTCTTCCATTGCCAGAACCCGCACACCCTTGCGCGGACCTTCCCGCACTTCGCCTGGGTTCGATCCGAAGAAGCTAGGCGCGTCCACCACGTGCCCGTTCGCCACCGTGTAGTTCTGGCTCAGATGATGCCCTTCCACGCGGTATCCCCATGTGCTCGTTTCCGACGGCTTGCCGAAAATACTCACATAGTACTTGCCCGGGTTGCGCCGCTCGCCATCGTCTTTTTCCATAATCCGCAGCACATCTTCCATGCTCATGATGGTCTGCGCTTTGATAAAGCCTTGCTGGCTTAACCCCGCGCTCAACAGCGCCGTAGCCAGATGCTGCTGCGCGGCAGTCATATCCCGCAACGCTAGCCCTTTCCGAGGCACCGGCGTAAAAAACCAGTTCTCGCGCTCAGCGTCGTCCATTGCGAAGATCGCCTGTTTCTTCTGGTCGTCCGTGAGTGAGTCCAGGAACTGATTCGCCGCCTTCGTCATCATCGCCGGAGCGGACGTTCGCTGGTAGGCGGCCGTAAGCAAAATAAAGGAGGCGGCAAAACATGCCGCACGAACGGCTACGCCGCGGGAAACCAAAACTTTCATGCGCACAAGTGTATAACTCCCCTACGCATTCTGCAAAGCGGGCCACCGCAGTAAGGGCGTTCCGTCCAGCCGCTTCGAAAGATCAATCGGGCTCCCCGTATTCACCTCCGCCGGATCCACCTGATATGCCCAAACCTGAAACTTGCTCAGGAAAGCATCGCCGTATATCGTCGAAAACGCCCCATCCACCGCATCCATGCCGCACGCAATCTTCACCCGTCCGATTCTTGGCGTGTTGAAGCGCGAATCCATCGCGTACCAGTGGCCCGAAAGATACACCTCAAAATAAGCGTGAAAATCCATCGCCGAGCCCGCGTCCTGCACCCCAATATCCGGAAGATGCCCCGTCACATAACGCGTCGGAATATTAAAAGTCCGGCACAGCGCAATCGCGGTATGTCCAAAATCGCGGCACACGCCAAACCCACGCGCAATCACCTCAGATGCCGAAATATCCGGACATCCCGATCCATACCGATACTCAATATTCTGGTGCAGCCAATTGCAAATTCCGCGAACCGTCGCCGCCCCCGGTGCCAGCAAGCCAAAATTCTGCGCCGCGAATTGCATCAGCTTGTCCGAATCGCAGTAGCGCGAGGGCAGCGTATACCGCAGCAGCGAAACCGGAACCCGGTCTAAACTCTCCGCCGGCTCCCACGTGGGCAACACCTCCGGCATCGAATTCACCGCAACCAACGCATCGTGCCGTATCGTATTCGTCCCCTGCCGCAAAATCACGCGGTCCACCACATTTCCGTGCGAATCAATCTCCTCCGTCGCCGGCAAATCCGGCCCCAGTGACAACATCTCCTGGACGATCCGCTGAGTGGGTGACCGCCTTGGCCGCAACACAAAAAATGCGGGAGTCGCGACGGGTACCTCGTAGATCAACTCGCAGCCCAGCCGCACGGTGAAATTGAGTTCGGGGTGCACGGTCATCGTCTCTTTCAGTATAGTAATCGGACTGCCCGTCTTCACTCCGCCCGTTAACCCTTCACCCGCCGCCTCACTCCAAAAAAGTGCGCTTGCCGCACTGGCGCTGGTTGTCTTTCTCTTCGCGGACGTAATCTTCCGCGGGGCGTCCCTTGCGCCGCTGGATTACAGCCCCACGTTATTCCCCGATCGCGATCCCGCCCCGCCCGCTTCTCTCTACCCTGAATCCGCCGATCGTCAGATCACGGACTCCTGGGGTGATATCGGGTCCGCCGCCTGGCAAATGCAGCCCGCCATCCGCTTCATGGCTTACTGCTTTCGCAGCGGTGAATCACCGTGGTGGAACCCTTATGACGCGGCGGGACGCATGGGTCCAGAGAGCCTGTACGATGTCCCGTTCTCACCCGCTGTCCTCCTCGCCGCCCTCTTTGGAGGCTCCAGCACGGCTATCTCGTTCGTGCTGCTCGCCTCTTACTTCCTGGCCGCATTCGCGCTCATCCGCGCGCTTAACCTTCATCTTGAAGTCAGCTTCCTTGCCGCCGTTACCGCCGCCGCAGCCTATCTGCTGAATGGATTTTCCCTGGCCAATCTGAACACTGCCATCGGGCAGCCTTACTTCTTCGCGCCTTTGCTCTTGCTGGCTCTTCTTCCACTCGCTAAGACGCCAACCGCTCCCCGATTTTGTTTCGCCGCGCTGGTGCAAGCTGTTATCTTCACCATAACTATCTTTCCCACCATGGTGCTGTCAGCCCTAGGCGCTTATGCCTTGGCACTCGCATTCTGCGCCATGAGCGATGAGCCCGCAAGACTCCGGATGCGCAACGCCACCGCGCTGTGCGCCGTGCCGCTTACCGCGTTCTGCATGGTTGCATTCCTGTACCTTCCTATTCTGGAAGCGCAGTTCGGTATCGCACCTCTGCAAGCTTTTTATGACCAGAGGCCCTTATCCCACTTCCACCCCGCTAGCGCGCTCTCACTATTCACTCCGAAGCACTTCTGGCAGTCGTATGCGGCCATAAATCGTGATCCGCAGGGGGCTCTGGCCCACCGCGAGCCGTGGCTTAATCACATCGGGATCGTTACTTCGCTCCTTGCCGGTTGCGGCGCTGCCATCTATCGGTCCCGCCGCCTCACCGCGGTCTCGCTTGTTTGCGTGCTCCTGGTTTGCGCCGCTGTCGGCCGCATGTTCGGCATCCCGCCGCTCACGCTGATTGACCATGTTCCCTTCTTTGTTTTCATCCGCTCGGAATATTGGCCCGCGCTCGCCGGCTTGCCCCTCGCCGTCCTGGCCGCCTTTGGTCTTGATCGCCGCGGCAAGTGCGGCGAATTCGGTTTTGCACTGGCCGGCTTCGGCCTTTCAGTCGCCTTCGTCTATCTTTTCGCTAAGAACGGCGGCTTTCCCCTCGCTTACCCGGCGCGCACCGCAGTCTTCCTCTTCCTGGCTATTCTTCTCTTCGGCATCGTTGGCATTACAGCAGGCATGTTGCGGTTTGCCAACTCGCCATATCTTCGAATCGCTCTTAGTCTTGGCTTGGTTGCCGAAGGGGTTTATTACATGAACACTCTGCGTCCCGTGCGCTCCACTCGCGGCGTGGAACTCCCGCACACCATCCAATTCGTGAAGAGCCGTCTGAACTCACTAAACGGGAGCCGAGCCCTGAACATCGGCCGCTCCGGCTTATTCCCCAACTGGGGAGGTGCCGCGCAAATCCCGGAAGTCAGTGCAATCGAGCTGGTGATCGTTCCCCAGTACCTTCGCTTCTTTGCGGACCGCATTGGCTCCGGATTGTTTGCCACCGTGGAAGGCTCCCGCGGCTCACTCCGGTTTACTAAGGATTCCCTCTCGCAAGCCGGAGTGCGCTTCGTCATCGTAGAACGCGCCGCGCCCGATGCTGTCGCTTACGTGGAGCAAATCGGCCTTACACAAGTGAGCCAGGACCGTGTGCGCTTCATCTACGAGAACCCGGCACCTCTCCCCCGCGTTTATTTAATCCCGCCCGCTGGCAACGCTGCAATCGAAACTTATCACCACACCAGCATCACCTTGTCCGCGGACAATCTCTCGGACGCAACGCTAGTGTTATCCGATAGCTGGCACCCCAATTGGCACGCCCGCGTCGATGGCAAATCCGTCCCCGTATTCCCAGTCAACATTGCCTTCCGTGGCATTTCGCTTCCGGCAGGCCATCACAAAATCGAATTCGCCTACCGCCCAAAATCTTTAACACCCGGCTTGTGGCTAACCGCTCTAGGCTTCCTCGGCTGTCTGCTATCGGTCACACGTAAATTTCACCTAAATTCCTTTTAAAATCAGCAATCCTCACCCTCAGGCCGAAATTCGCCTGTTAGGGTCGGGGCGTATGGCCTCCCCCAACACGCAACACATCAACGCCACCGGACCCCGCACGGAGTCCGGCAAGGCAATCTCCAGTCAAAACGCGCTGAAACATGGCTTAGCTTCCGGCACCATCCTTCTTCCTACTGAAGATCCCGCCGAATTCGAAGCCCTTCTCGAATCGCTTCAGCAATCGCACGCGCCTCAAGACGGCACTGAAAAACTGCTGGTCGCCGATATGGCAAAGCATCACTGGCTCATGGACCGCGCTATCCGG
>JAYTGM010000436.1:0-3904 GCA_043733425.1 Terriglobia bacterium | reverse complement strand
TTGGTAATCGGAATCAACTTTGCAGGTTGATAGGCATGCCAAGTGGCTTCGAGACGGTATTTCTCGTTCACGGCGAACCACTTTAAGCCTTGAAACTCGCGCCGCGTTTGCGCTTCCGGATCGCGCAAACGAATCCCGAATCTGTCTCCGCGTTTGATAAAGGTCGCGGAAGTGCCACAAGTCTCGATAACGCTTTTGTCCAGGGTAAGTTCGGCCTTTCCGGCCTTCTCACCATTTATAGTTACGGGAGTGCCCGGCTGAGGCTGAAGCGTGGCGCGGCCATCACGAAACTCCACCGCGAAGCCCTGCCCGCCGCAGTGAAGGGGCAGAAGAACGGCATTCGTACCGTTGTGCGGCCACGTCAAACCCGCCAGCGATAGCCACCCGTCCGGGGCGCGCAGCCCCGCTTCGTAATCGGCCCGCCAGCGGTCCGTCAATTGGGTTGCTTCTCCCGCCATCAGCATAAGTCCAAGTGCCAGCACTAGCTGCATATAACCTCAATAACACGGATCAGGAGTTCCGTTACTGTGAAGAACTGACGGAACGGTTCTGCACCGGCCTGCGTGCTCCGAATTCACAGAGCAGCGCTACCGCCGCTAAGCCCGCCGCAGTGTAGAAAGCCGCTTGGTAATTATGGTAGCGGTCAAAGAGCACGCCACCGATCCGTGGTCCGATAATTCCCGCCACGCCCCACGCCGTGAATAATATTCCGTAATTGGTTCCCGCGTTCCTGGTTCCCCAAAAATCAGAAGCAGCAACGCCGTTCACAGAGAGTTGTGTTCCATAACACCAGTAAACGACGAAAACCGCCGCGTATAGCAGAGCCACGTTGCCGCCAGCGGCATAGAGGGACGGCATAGCCAGCACGCAAATTCCAATCATGGTGCGCAAGACATTGATACGGCCCAACCGGTCTGACATCCAGCCTGACAAAACCCGTCCTGACGCGTTTCCAAAGGCGCCGACTACTAAGGTCATGGTCGAAAGAGCAGCCGCCGCGACGCCCACACTTTTCGCGAAAGGAACCAGTTGGCTGATTACCATCAACCCTGCCGAACAGCCCAAGGCGTAGCCCGCCCACATCAACCAAAAAGTCGGGGTCCGCAACATCTCGCCCGGAGTGAAATCTCCCGTTCCTGTTTGCGCCGTGCCAGCCTGGGACCAGCCAAGCGGCCGGTAAACCGGGGGAGGGTTCCGCAGCAGTACCGCCCCAGTAAGAGTCATCACCAAAAAGATCGCGCCTAAAATCTGGAACGTGGCGGGCAAGCCATAAGTGGGGATAAGCCACAACTGCGCCAGTGGGCCGAAGATGGCCGACCCTGCGCCGTATCCACCCACAGCCAGCCCAACCGCCAGCCCGCGCTTATCAGGAAACCACTTAGCCATTACCGGGATCGTTGTGGCATAACCAAAGCCATTTCCTAAGCCGCCGATCACACCGAAGCAGACATAAAGGTACGTCAAGCTGCTGGTGTAAGAGCATAAGTACCAACCGAGGCTCACCAAAATTCCACCTGCTAGCGAACAAGGCAGAGGACCATACCTATCCTGGAGCCGCCCAGCCAACACAAAGCTCAGGGCAAAAACAATCACGGCGATTGTGAACACCATTGAGGTCTGCGCCCGCTTCCACCCGAATCGCGATTCCAGCGGCGCCACGAATACGCTCCAACCATAGAGCGTCCCCAGCGCCAGGTTCATCGCCAGTCCGCCCACCACGCGCCACCATCTGGAAATTCCGCCGCTTCCGTCCGCTTGCATGCCTAGCCATGGTATTCGATTGAATGTCTGTAAGTGATGACCCGCTCTGCTTGTGTCAAAAACGAAGCCATCGGCTTAAAAAACATCATGGTGCCCTTGTCTCCGGAACCGCCAATTGCAAAGCCGCGGGTTGCGGCAACCTTGCTGGATGCCATTCATTTCAAGTGTCCCATCATGGTGGAGGCGCTAGCGGTTCCGAACCACCACGTTCTGGGCGAAACTTTCCACTCCATGGCGGCGAGACTCAGAAAGCGGATTTTTGCGCGATCTGGTGGTGAAGTTTTTCAAAATCGGAACCGCCGAATATGAATTGCGCGCGGAACTCTGCACAGATTTAGACCGGATGCCGATAGAGGACGCGTCAATATTATGGCCGGAAGAAGTCTCCGCTCACCAGCCAATCGGCCGGAAGGTCCAACCTCCGAGGAGCCTCGGGAATTGTCTGAAATTCCAGACTAATCTTCTTGGCCAGAAAACCCCTTTTGTAATGAATCACTCGTATAGGACGCCGGTTTGCCGGTGGCTTCTACTATAGTTCGGTTATGGATTCTGAGCCTCAGAAGCAGACTATTCTGGTTGTGGACGACGAGCCGGAGGTTCGAAAACTTGTCGGTGCCATGTTGACCCGAGACGGATACAAGGTGATTGTGTCCGATTCTGGCGACCCTGCGGTCAAAACTTTTTCCAAACAAAGTTCAACCATTGATTTGTTACTCACCGATGTGGTCTCGCCCGGGATTAGCGGGCCGGTACTGGCTGATCAGTTAATTGAAATGCAGCCTGGCCTTCGGGTGCTCTTTATGTCTGGCTTCGACGGCACCCAGGTGGTGCAGCGCTATGTGCTGGAGCGCGGCTTCGCACTTTTAACAAAACCATTTACGATGGAGCAGTTGCGTGACAAAGTAAAAGAAGTGCTAGCCAGCCCAGCTCAAACCGCTGCATGAATCAGTTGGCCGCGCGTGTGCGCGCATTTTCTCCGTGGCAGGCGGCCCTCAGCATTTTTTTACTGGCTTTTGCAGTGCGCGTGGCTGGGGTTTTGGCTACCCACCAGTACCGCGATCTGGAGCGGTTCGAATTGGAACGGGTTGCAATCTCCGTAGCAACTACCGGCCTGTTCGGCAACCCTTACGCGATTCCCACCGGGCCCACCGCACATCTTTCGCCAGGATATCCGCTGATCCTTGCGGCCATTTTCCGTCTTTTCGGAATAGGAATTAGAGCGGAGATTGTGAAGCAGGTTTTCGCCTGCGCCTGTTCGGCTTCGGTATGTGCCGCAATTCCCTCATTAGCGCGAGTCCTGCGCATCCCTGCGTCAGCTGGCTTAGGGGCGGCGATCTTCACCGCCCTGCTTCCCCTTAAATTTAAAACGGAAACACAAGGCGATTGGGAAACCCCGTTCGGCGCGCTGGGCCTGATGTTGGTGATAGTTTTGACGCTCAAAGCCTGGCGCAAAGGGCGGGAACGGTCCCTCAGCCTGCGTTTTGCTGTATTAACCGGCTTCGCCTGGGGCGGAGTATTGCTCTTTGTGTCAGCTTTCCTGCCCCTTTTGATGGTCCTGCTTGCTACAGGATTAGGCATTGTCCGCAAACCCAATTATTTGCGATTCGCGGCAGTGGTGTGCCTGATCGCCGCGCTTTGCCTGGCACCATGGGCTTGGCGTAACGCAAAGGCGCTTGGATCGCCCGTGGCCACGCGGGATAATGCAGGTCTCGAATTGCACGTTTCGAATAACGATTACGCCGGTCCCAGTGAAGAGCGTAATTACGAAAACGGTGTCTATCACCGTTTTCACCCCCTGCAAAGTGCGATCGAAGCAGCAAAGGTTCGCGAAATGGGCGAGATTGCCTATAACCGCGCCGTCATGGCTGAAGCGCGGACCTGGATTGCCGAGCATCCAGCCCGATTTGTTGAACTGACCTTAGGACGGGTGCAGTGGTACTGGTTCTTCAGCGATCGGCGATTCTTAGCAAAGGCACTGCTGCTTGGCTTGTATACAGCGCTAGGCATCATCGGGTTGCCGTACTTATACCGCCGTAGCCGAACAGCATTTGTTGCCGTGCTGCTTGTGCTCCTCATCGTGCCACTGCCGAATTACCTGATCCATGTGGGGCTCAGGCATCGTTACATGATTGATTGGTTACTA
>JAYTGM010000435.1:0-3904 GCA_043733425.1 Terriglobia bacterium | reverse complement strand
AAACTTCACGCGGACAACCTGTTAGAAAAAATCTGGGAAGAGTAGAGAGAGTTCGGCTGGTACTGTTCGCACGTAAGGGGTTTCAGAACCGCGATGCGAAATAAGATTGTACTTGCCTATAAAACACCGGAGAGAACGCCTGGTTTGAGTCATGTGGGGTTGGGTGTTTGCGCTCTAAACATTTGTAAGGTACTAACCGAAGCGGGGTTGAATCCGGAAATCTGGCCGGTGTTCGACGGCTTCGCTTTACAGGAACGGCTGCGCGCCGATTCTACCGTGAAGGACGTGATTCTTTTCGCACCGTGGATAGATACGCCATTCCTACACTCGTTAGTAAGCGAACAGCGGGAAGTGGCGTTCGCGATGGTATGCCATTCCAATATCGCGTTCCTGCAGGCGGACCGCTGGGCGATGAAAATCATCCGCGAGGAAATTGCGCTGGAACAACAGGTCCCCAATTTCCATGTGGCCGGTAACAGCAAAAAGTTTTGCGAGTTTATTCGCGAAGCATATGGCGCACACTGCGCTCACCTGCCAAATCTTTATAGCTTGGCCGGGGTGAAACAGACGCGAACGAATTACCAGAATGGCGTGTTGCGGCTGGGTATCTTTGGAGCCACACGGCAACTGAAAAACATTATGACGGCCGCCGCGGCCGCACTGCTGATCAGCGAGCGCCTTGCGGTGGAAACCGAAATCTATGTCTCCAGCGGCCGCGAAGAAGGCGGTTATGGCGTGATGGATTCGGTGAAGCAGATGCTCTTGGGCAAGCGCCGAGCCACGCTGGTTGAGAGTTCGTGGCAACCGTGGCAGGAGTTTCGCGAAACCTGCCGGTACATGCACCTGATGCTGCAGCCATCTTTTACAGAGACTTTTAATATCGTGACGGCCGATGGCATTGCGGTGGGGGTGCCGAGCGTGGTGAGTGAGACGATCGACTGGGTGCCGGCAAAGTGGACCGCGCATGCAGACGACCCGGGACATATTGCAGAAATCGGTATCCGCTTGTTACGGGATCAAAACGCGGCCGCAAAAGGCTTAGACTATTTGCACAAGTACAATCGGGCGGGGTTGCGTGCCTGGTTTGAGTACCTGTCGTTATAGAGGCGGCGCGATAATAGCGGACATGCCGTTTCCGTTTCGCCCCGTGATTTTTATCATCCTGCCGCTAGCACTTACTACTGCAACTCAGCCCGCGTGGGTCATGCGCAGCAATGAGAATGCTCAGGTTCTTCTTCGCGTGATGGCTAAGTTTCAACCGGAAGCCGCAGCCAGTTTCGGAGTTAAAGGTGTGGATCAAGAGATTTCAGACGGCACGGCCGGGCACCGGGAGCGTTATATTTTGGCGATTGCGGAGGCGGAAGGTGAACTGAAAAAGCGCTTCGCGGAAGAGAAAGATCCGCTGGTGAAGCAGGATCTGCAAATTCTAATGGACTCCGCGCGCAATGAGAGGCGGGGGGAAGAAATACAGGGCAAGCTGGTTCTGCCGTATATGAATGTGCCGGGACAAGTGTACGGCGGGATGCGCGCTTTGCTGGACGATCAGATTTCGGCGGATCGGCGGCCCGCAGCGCTGGTGCGCTTGCGGCGCTATGCTGGCCTCGAACAAGGGTATCAACCGCTTACTTCGTTGGCGCAACAACGGTTTCGGGAAGCGTTGAGCAAGCCGGGTCTGATTGGGCCCCCACGGGTGAAGGTGGAGAAAGATCTGGAAACCGCACAGTTTTTGATTACAGGCATCGGCACGCTGCTGGAGAAATATGCGCTTAAAGATTTTGAGGCTCCGTACGCGAAATTTAAAGCTCAAGTGGAGGATTACCAGGCTTTCGTGCGCAAGGAAGTGCTGCCGCGAAGCCGTACGGATTTCCGGTTGCCCGCGGAGTTGTATGCGTATTCTCTTGAAGATTACGGGGTCGATATTGCGCCAGAGGAATTGGCAAAGCTGGCCCATGTGGCCTTTCGTGATTTGCAGTCGCAAATGGGTGAGCTTGGGGCGCGTATAGCAAAGCAACGGAAACTGCCCAGTGCGGATTACCGCGATGTGATTCGCGCGCTGAAGAAGGAACAGTTTGCGGGTGAAGATATCCTGCCGCATTATAAGCACCGGCTGGCCGATGTGGAGGTAATTATCCGGCGCGAGCATTTAGTAACTCTTCCAGAGAGGCCTGCACGCATACGGATCGGGTCGGCTGCGGAGAATGCGCAACAGCCCGCGCCGCACATGCTGCCGCCGCGATTGTTGAATAACGCAGGTGAGGTGGGGGAATTCGTGCTGCCGGTGCGAGTGCCTTCAGCTAACGGCGAAACGGAGAAATATGATGACTTCACCTTCGCCGCCGCCTCATGGACATTAACCGCTCATGAACTGCGCCCCGGGCATGAATTGCAATTCGATTCCATGGTGGAGCATGGCGTTTCCACGGCACGCGCTTTGTTCGCCTTCAACAGCACTAACGTGGAGGGCTGGGGACTGTACTCGGAGTGGATTACTTTCCCTTACATGCCGCTTGAAGGACAGTTGATCAGCTTGCAGCACAGGCTAATGCGGGCGGGCCGGGCCTTTCTAGACCCCGAATTGCAGATGGGCAAAATCACACGGGAGCAGGCATTCAAGGTTATCGAAAACGACATTGTGCTTTCGCATGCGCTGGCGAATGAGGAAGTGGAACGGTATACATTCCGCGCGCCCGGGCAGGCGACATCTTACTTCTACGGCTATACACGATTGCTGCAACTACGTAAGGATGTGGAAGCCGCGATGGGCAAGCAATTCGACCAGTTGCGGTACCACGATTTTTTGCTGGCCCAGGGGCTGTTGCCGCCGGCGCTGCTGCGCAAGACAGTGATGGAATCGTTTGTGAAAAAGCCCGCTGCTACCTTGTAAGATTGGAAGATGACTGCGATTCTGTTTTCCACTAGCTTGCTGTTAGCCGGAGTTGCCTTCTCCGCGCCCACCACCGTAGAAATGAAAAATGCCAATGGCGAGAGCGTTGGAATGGCTAAAGTTTCCGCCATGAACGGTGCCAAGGCTGGCGTTCAGATCAAGTACAGTTTCAAGAACCTGCCCGCTGGCGAACACGCGATTCACATTCATAGTGTGGGTATATGCGAGGGCCCTGATTTCAAGAGCGCCGGGCCGCATTTTAACCCGGACATGAAGAAACATGGGCTAGAAAACCCGGATGGCGCGCATGTGGGCGATATGCGGAATTTCACCGTGGATGCCAAGGGCAATGCGAAGGGAACCGTTGTGGCGAAGGCCGCTACCATGGACGGGGGCGATCATTCTGTATTGGGTAAGGCCCTGCTGATTCACGCCAAAGCGGATGATATGAAGAGCGATCCGGCGGGTAACGCGGGCGATCGCGTGGCCTGCGGCGTAATCGGCAAATAGCCTTCTCTAACCGGCTCAGGCTGTGTGGACCAAGGACGAACTGCTCCGCCAGGTTGAGGCGGATCTTTCCGGGCATAAGCTGATTGTGGTTTCCAACCGGGAGCCTTATGTCCATCAATGGAAGAATGGTGAGATTGAGGTGCAGCAGCCAGCCAGCGGCATGGCTGCTGCCATCGATCCGCTGCTGAAGGCGTGCGGCGGGACATGGGTTGCGCATGGTGCCGGCGATGCGGACCGGGAGACCGTGGACGAACACTCGCATGTTGCCGTGCCTCCGCAGGACCCGAAGTATACGTTGCGGCGCGTGTGGCTCACAGAGCAGCAAGAGCAGGATTATTATTACGGTTGTAGCAATGAAAGCTTGTGGCCCCTGTGCCACATGGTTTACACCCGGCCTATATTTGAAGACCGCTACTGGGACGCTTACCGCGAAGTCAACCGGTTATTTGCGGAGGCTGTTCTGGAAGAAGCCGGCGATGAGCCGGCGTTTGTGTTCATTCAGGATTACCA
>JAYTGM010000434.1:0-24632 GCA_043733425.1 Terriglobia bacterium | reverse complement strand
CCGATGAAATGGCTAAGTTCAAGGCAGCAACCAAGAAAGTTCTCGGCTAAACAAGGATTTCTCACAAGATGAGAAAGCGTTTCACGAGTTACTCGTGGAGCGCGCTCAGAGGGGATGTTTTCGGCGGCTTTATTGCTTCGCTGATTGCCTTCCCATACGGTCTGGCGATGGCCTCTCTGATGGGGCTGCCGCCAATCCTGGGCGTCTTCACGTCTATCCTTACTGCGCCAATCACGGCGCTACTCGGCAGAAACCCCGTTATGATCGGCGGGGTCTCCTCCGTCACCGTACCGTTTATTCTGGTTGCGGTACACGACCAGGGAATCGGCGGCGCGGCAAAAGTTTCCATGGTGGCTGCAGTGCTTATGCTGGTCTTTAGCACGCTTCGGCTCGGTCGCTACGTTGCCCTGGTGCCGCATCCTGTCATGGCCGGTTTTTCCTGCGGCATCGGCGGCATGATGGTCATTTCTCAGTTCCGTACCATTTTCGGGTATACCGTCCACTCTGCGGATTCCAGCCTTTTTGGACAGTTGCGGGAATGCCTGGCGAACTTGCCGCAATTGCGATGGAGCACCACTCTGACGGCACTGGTCGTAATAGTCGTGGCATCGCTTTCTACCAAAATCTCGCACAAATTACCCGCGCCGCTGCTGGGGATTGGAGCCGCGGTCCTTGCCGCTTTCGTTTTCGGGTGGAATTCCAGTGAAGTCGGTGTGCTGCCTTCGTCGGTGCCCCCATTTATCGGTTTCGCCTGGCGCCCTTCCGATGTGTATACAGTTCTTCCGGCGGGCTTTGGGCTCGCATTTGTAACATCTGTGAACCTGCTGGTCACCTCCCGCGTGGTGGAACACTTTCGCGGACGTCATACGGCTATGAAGAAAGCGGATGCAGACCGCGAGTTAGGTGCGTACGGAATTGCGAATTTGGCGGCAGGAATGTTTGCGGCACCTATGAGCGTAGGAATTCCCGCGCGTTCGTTGGCTAACGTGCAGTGCGGTGGCACAAGCCGCCTTTCGAACTTGTTTCACGCTGCGTTTTTAGTGTTGTTTGTAACAGGAGGCAGTGGAATCATCGAACACCTTCCGGTTGCGGCGCTCGCCGGAGTCACTGCCTGGATGGGTGTCCGCCTGATGGAATGGAGTACGTGGAAGCGTCTCGCGAAAATGGGGCGAGTGGACGCGGCAGCATTTCTGTCCACCTCCATCGCCGCATTGTTCTCAAACGCAGTGTTCGCGGTAGCACTCGGCGTCAGCATTTACGGAGCCGCCTACCTCTACCGGAATTACTTCTCCACCCGCAGATTGTTCGTCACCGAAAACACGCCAGATACGCCGTTGGCCTGAATGTTTGCGACGTTTTTATCCGTCTCATTCGAGACTACTCCTTCGAGCGTTACCTGTCCGTTCCGGACAATGATGTGGATGGATGGAACCGCCTGGTAGCCGTAGCGTGTGGAAAGCGAAGTACTCCCATAAATAGCCCTGTAAACGGCATAACGAATCTGATCGTCATTCGGACTTAAGGGAAGAACCTCAATCTGGTTATCGACTTGGGTAACTCCTTCAAGCCGCTTCACCACATTCCCGGCATCGGATTTCAGGGTGGGTCGGGTGACTTGGCCCATCAACGTCACCCGCGATCCATCAACGCGATACGACAAGTTATCGAACACGTTGTAGTACGGCAGCATAACCAATTCGTGCCGCACCTCTTTCAGCAACCGCATCTGCCCGGGGTTTCCCGAGTCAGGCATTACGGCCTTGCGATCCTGTGCATCAACACCCAGCGCAAGCAACATGGCGGCGCTGGGCAGAAAAATTTTCAATCTGCTCATAATTCCCTCGTATGAGTAGACGCAAGCAGATAGCCAAAAACTACTGAATTTGGAGTAAGATCTCCTGCGCTTGCTCAGCCGTGAAGCTTTCCACCTTCGCGGAGTGATTCATCGAACAAAACTTCGGCCCGCACATCGAGCAAAATGCCGCGTCTTTGAAACCTTCCTCGGGAAGTGTCTCATCGTGCATGGCGCGGGCGGTTTCCGGATCGAGCGAAAGTTCAAACTGCCGGTTCCAATCGAATTTGTACCGGGCACGGGAAAGCTCGTCGTCCCGGTCACGGGCGCCCGGGCGATGCCGAGCCAAATCAGCCGCGTGCGCCGCAATTTTATAAGCGATAATTCCCTGTTTTACGTCTTCCAGATTGGGCAGGCCCAAGTGCTCTTTCGGCGTGACATAGCAGAGCATGGAAGCGCCATACCAGCCAATCAGGGCGGCACCGATGGCAGAGGTGATGTGATCGTAACCCGGAGCGATATCGGTCACTAGCGGTCCCAACGTATAGAAGGGTGCTTCGTGGCAGATCTCGTTTTCCTTTTCGACTTGCATCTGGATCTGGTCCAGAGGGATGTGGCCGGGGCCTTCCACCATCACCTGGCAATCGTACTCCCAGGCTTTTTTGGTCAGTTCGCCCAAAGTTTCAAGTTCCGCAAACTGCGCCGCGTCGCTGGCATCGGCAATGCAGCCGGGACGCAGGCCATCGCCTAGTGAAAATGTCACATCATACTTCTGAAAAATCTTGCAGATATCTTCGAAGCATTCGTAGAGCATGTTCTGACGGTGATTTTTCACCATCCACTCGGCCAGAATTGCGCCGCCGCGGCTCACGATACCGGTGATGCGCTTTGCTGTCAGCGGGACGTACTGGACCAGCACGCCGGCGTGAATGGTCATGTAATCGACGCCTTGCTGGGCTTGCTCTTCAATTACCTCAAGCATCAGCGCGGTGGTCAGATCTTCTACGCGCCGTACGCGGTTTAGCGCTTCATAAATCGGCACGGTACCGATCGGCACCGGCGAATCATCAATAATGGCCTGCCGAATGCGAGGGATATCGCCGCCGGTGGAAAGATCCATCACAGTATCCGCGCCATATTTAACGCAATACTGCAGCTTTCCCAGTTCCTGAGCGATGTCGGAGGTGGTGGACGAATTTCCGATATTCGCGTTTATCTTGCAATTCGAAGCAACGCCGATACACATCGGCTCCAGACGGCTGTGATGGATATTGGCGGGAATCACCATGCGCCCGCGCGCGACTTCGCTTCGGATCAGCTCCGGAGCCACCTTTTCACGCTGGGCAACGTATTCCATCTCGCCGGTGACCTGCCCCTGGCGGGCGTAATACATTTGCGTGCGAATTTTGTCTTGTTTGCGGGCTTCCACCCAATCAGTGCGCATATTTTCTTTATTATCCCGTGTTGCGTGAAAGCCCGCTGTGCACTACTTCTTCGGCTGTTTCGGTTTCTTGGTCTCTTTCTTCTTGTCCATGCCTTTAGCCATCGGTGATTCTCCTTCGTTTTCAGGTTACTCTCAATCGTTTCTTAGGTCTAGTTTTAGGACGATGATGAAAGTATGACGGTTGAACTGAAACCTGAAACCAAGAGGCTGCTGGATAAAATGATTGAAAGTGGCCATTTTGATTCGGTTGATGAGTTGATCACGAGAGCTATCTCTGTGATGCAAAAACACGAGATATCAAAGGCGGTCGATCCAAGGGAAGCAGTTGGGCGCATCCTAAAACTATCGGGGGAGTCACGTCCCGACCCGGATAGCTGTCGATTACGTTAGACAAGATGCAAGCGCACATTACTGACCCGGTTTGTTACGACGAATTGGTGCCCATGGCCATCCGCTACGATCTATCTGTCTACGATGCGGCCTATCTGGATTTAGCGCTTCGAGAATCTGACCCCCTAGCCACGCTCGATAAAGCACTCATCAGAGCAGCACAAAGTGCTGGCGTGGCTCTCTTCCAGCCCTGATCTGTGCGCCGATTCGCTTACATCGCGCTGCTCACGCTTACCCTGGTTCTCGGACTAGCCGTGGGCTGGACCGCCTTCGGCCAGCAGATCGACAACTACGCTTACGATTTCTTCTTCCGCCTGCACCAACCCGCACCCTGGACGCCGGAATCCGTTATCCTGGCCGTCGATGAGGAATCGTTCTCATCCTTCGGCGGCCTGCTCAAGGTGCGTGCGGCTCTTGCGCGCGGCCTCGAAACCATTGCGCCGGTGCATCCACGCGCAGTCGCCATTGACTTCATCTTTACTGAAGCTCAAGATCCGGTCAGCGACCAGGCTCTTGAAAACGCGTTCGCTCACACGCGAAACCTGATTCTTGCCTGTGACCTGATCGCGAACGGCGAACGCTGGGACGATCCGCTGCCGCAATTCCGTCGTCACGCCCGCGCCGTCGGCCATATTCAAGCTGACCTCGATTCTCTCGACGCCATCAGCCGTCAGATTCCGCTGGAAAAAGCCACGGCCCGCGAGCGGCGCTGGGCCTTGTCGCTTGAGGCATTCCGTTTGAGCCGCAACTCGCAAATTGTGGAATCGCCTGACGATTTGAGGGTGGGTGACACGGTAATTCCCACAAAGCGAAACGCGGGCCGCAGCGTCCGCATCCGTTATGCGCCGGCATCCATGGGCGGCTTGCCGCGAATTTCTCTGAAGCAGCTGGCGGATCACCCCGAACTGGCCGAACGCTTCCGGGACAAAGTCGTCTTTGCCGGCGTAACGGCGCAAACTGCGGTCCGTGACCGCTGGATGACGCCTCTCTCCGGCTCCGTCAGCATGCCGGGTATAGAAATTCACGCCAGCGCATTTGAAACCTTCGCGCACGGCTTGTTTCTCCGCGATGCGCCCCTCGCGGCCGTGGTTTTGCTTTGCGTGTTCACCGTCGCGGCCGCGGGTTTGATTTTCGCTCTTCTTGAAGGGTGGGTTGCCAATGGAGCCGCGGTCCTGCTCCTGCTTCTGGTACACACGCTTCCCTACGCTGCTTTCACGCAGAACATTGTCTTTCCGTTTCTGCCGGCGGTTGCGTGCGCCTGGTTATCCGTCTTCGCTGCCGCGGCGTGGCAGGCAGTGGTGGTGCGCGGGCGTTTGGGCAGGTCTGAAGCGGCCCGCTCGCATTACCGCGAAGCCATGCAGTTCGTCACGCATGAAATGAAAACTCCGCTTACCGCAATTCAGGGTTCCAGTGAACTGATGGGCCGCTACACGCTTCCGGAAGAGAAACGCAAACAGATGGCGGACATGATCAACTCTGAATCGAAACGCCTGGCACAGATGATTGAGACTTTCCTCAACGCCGAACGGATCTCGGCGGGCCAGATGGAACTCAAGCGCGAGCGGCTTGCACCGCTAGAAATTCTCACTCGCTGCGCGGACCGAATGCGCCCGGTGGCAGACGGTAAAGAGATTCAGATTCACATCGCCGCGCTCCCCTCCGAACCGCTCGAAGGCGACCGTGAATTGCTCGAATACGCGTTCTACAATTTGCTCTCGAACGCTGTAAAGTACTCACCCCGAGCAACCGTTATCAACGTCTCCGGCACGAATACAAAAGACCGTCTGGCCATATCGATTGAGGACCAGGGCGCGGGGATCGCGCCGAAAGATCTGCGCCGCGTGTTCGAGAAGTTCTACCGGACGAAATCGGCGGAACTGAGTAATGAAAAGGGCACGGGAATCGGCCTTTCCATCGTGCAGCAGATTACCGTGCAGCATGGCGGATCCATCGCAGTGACAAGTGAGGTAGGCAAGGGCTCCACCTTCACCGTCACTCTGCCTCTTGCGAAAAATTGAGCTTGGCGGGGCACAAGTTCCTGTAGAACGCACACCGAAGGCAGTGTTCACCCACATTCAGCGGGAAAGCGCAGTCCTCTTGCGCATGGGCCAGCTGCCTAACCGCGTTGATAGCCGCCTCTGGATCTGGCGTTACGCTAACCAGAGTGTTATGACGCAGAAAGTGCAGGTATGCTTCCCGCACCGGTAAACCCGTGGCGCGCCCGATACACAGGGCATACAAATGTATCTGCGCGGCGTAACCTTCCGCCACGTCAGACGCTTCACCTGCTTCGATGTCGTTGGTCTTGTAATCCACCAGGACAACGCCGCCTTCTTCCACGAACCAGAGGTCAATCTGGCCGCTTACGATAACGTCTTCCACGGCGAAAGTGAAACTCCATTCGCGCTCAACCCGCGAAGCAGCCGCTGCACGTTTGCCAAGCGCGTGCCCGCGAAACGTCAGGGCCAAATTTTGGGCTGCGTCGCTTGCCATGAACTCTTCGCCCGCCAGCAGCCGGTGCACCTCACGCCCCAGTTCGCTTGCGGGAGCCGAAGGCTCTTCGAAATCTTCGCCACGTTCTGCCAGACGCACTGGCCTGCGTTGCTCCCGGCGCTGCTCCCAGCCCAGTTCATGTGCCAGATAATAGCGGCGCGCGCATGCCGCGAACGTGGCAATAGCTGTCACCGTCACCGCGGAATGATACTGCTCAGTCAGCCGCGGGCGCGCCAGATAATGCGCACCCCCAACCGCCTCAAAAGCGAAACTGGCTTGATCGGCAAAGGGCGCCTGCGAGGTCCGCAGCACTCGCACCGTAAACTCCCGTCCATCCGGGCTCTTCACCGGCACCTCGGTTGGTTTGTCGAAGGGTATCTCGAACGGCTTGACCAGCAATTTCCGAACATGCCCGGCCCAGTTCTGGCTCCTCATGTCGGTGGAGTACGAAAGAATTAAATGTTCTTCGGCGCGCGTCATGGCGACGTACAGCAGCCGGTTGCTCTCCTGTTCTTCACGCGCCGTGATCAGTGCACAGTTGGCCGCGTGGAACGCATCGGCCTGTGGCTTCTCATCGTACCCGCCGCGCCATGTTGTTCCGAACCCTACCCCCGGCGTGAACGAAAAAGGCGGAGAATCCGTGCGCGGCCCCTTGTTCATCGATGCCACGAAGACGATCGGAAATTCCAGACCCTTCGCCGAATGCGCTGTCATCATTTTCACAGCGTCGTTCTCCGTATCGAGCGGCGCCTCCGGCTCGCCCGTATCCACTTCACGCAGCAGTTCCAGCTCGTCGATGAACTCGGCAAGAGGCACGTCGGCGTTGCGAGCCATCTCTAGAAACTTGTCAATGGTGCTGCCGCTGTCCGTATTCGGTTCATAGGGGTAGGCACAATCGTCCATGGCACGAAGCAGCAGCCGGTCAAGTGAAACGTGCGGGTGAGAGCGACGCCAACTCTCCAGGTGAGCGCGAAATTCGGCTAGCCGCCCCCGGTCCAGTTCTTCAAATTGCTCTTCCTGCGCCGCAGCCAATCGGCTGAGCGCATCTCCCAGATTCGAAGCCACGGTTTCAAGCCGCAGAATACTTTCATCTGACAACGCCACAAGCGGCGAACGCAGCACCACCGCCAGGCTGATCTCATCACGCGGATTCGCAATCGTGCGCAAGAGGTGAGTTAAATCCAGGGCCTCGCGCGTTTGCAGAAAGCCTCGCTTACGGCTCTGCACGTAGCGGATGCCTGCTTTCTCAAATGCCGCGGCAAAAGCGGCAAAAACAGAGGAGTTTCTCACTAACACCGCCATATCGCCAAAACCCGCCTTGCGATCGCCAACAGTCAGTTTTCCGCGCAATTCCATCATGCGCTGAGCAATCCACTGTGCTTCAATTTCGGTGCCGTCCACATCTTGCGGCTGTTCCACCGCAATTACTTCCACCGAGGGCTCGCCCTTTACTGCACGCTTCTTCGCAGCCACCAATCCGCGCGGCACAATGCCTTCCCTGTCGGCCAGAACCGTTTCCACGGCCAGCAAAATCTCCGGGCGGCTGCGCCAGTTTTCCACCAGTTCCACATGATGCTTGCCCTCGCGCAATACCGTGTCGCGATACCGTTGAAACACTTCCGGCGTGGTGTGGCGAAAGCCGAAGATCGATTGGTTAATGTCTCCTACTGCATAAAAGCGGTCCGGGCCGCGCAGCAATTCCATCAGCCGCTCCTGCTGCCCGTTCGTATCCTGAAATTCGTCCATCATGATCTGGACGAAGTGTTCCTGCAGTTTGCGCCGAATCTCGCTGTGTGTCTCCAGAAGCCGAACGGCGTAGAATTCCAGATCCGCAAAATCGAGCATGCCGCGCTCGCGCTTAGCACTTGCATACAGGGCATCGAAGCGTTCCAGCACGCTCAGCAAATATTCACGATCCGTGGCATGCACGCGCGTCACGCAATCGGCCAGCATGTCTTTCTGTATTTCGCGAATGCGTTTGACCGCAGTGCTCAGCCCATCATGCCGCACCCGCGTTAGATTGAATACTTCTTTCTGCAAATGCTTGCGTAGCTCTAGAGGCTCCGCACAGCCGCACAGCTGCTCATGCCACTCATAAAGCGACGCGAGCTTCGCCTTCTGATCCGGCTTCAGCGGAAGCGCACCAACCTCCTCCATCAAACGTTCAATTTCTGCAAGCGCGCCGTTCGCCGCCGGTATGCGCACCCGCTGCAAATCGTTAAGATGCGCACCCGCGGAGCGAATGGCATCGTAGGCGCCCAGCAATCCGCTGATGTCAGACCCCAGGGACCGAATCAGCGAGCTCGCCGCTTCCGGCTGCTCCTTCAAAAAAAGATCAAGCGCTTGCTCCAGGCAATCCCGCCGCAACAAAATTCCCTTACCTTCTTCCAGAATGGAAGCGCCCGGGTCCACGCCTGCTTCAATGGCGTGCTCTCGAATCAGCCGGTAGCAAAAACCGTGGACCGTGGAAACGTTGGCGGAATCCACCTGCTGCTCAAGCTCTTTCGCAAGCCGCTTGCGCATATTGCTGGCGGCTTTTTCCGTAAACGTAATCGCCAGAATGCGGCTGGGGGAAATGCCTTGGTCACGCACCAGTTGCTTATAGCGCTCCACCAGCACCGTGGTCTTGCCGGAGCCAGGCCCTGCCACAATGCACGCGTCTTCACCCAACCGGTCGACCGCGATCGCGTCCTGTTGTTCCTTTGAAAACTGGCGGTTCAAGCTAGTTTGCGCCGCCTGCCGTCATTGCCGCGCCCGCTATTCCCACGCGGCAGGCATCTTTGGCTTCGCACCACTTGCACGCGGGGCCCGGCTCGCGGAGAACGGGAATGCGGCCCTCGCGAATGTGTTCCACGGCGCGGCGGGCCTCCGCGGTGCCTTGATCCACCCATTCCGGAGTGAGTTCCTGCAATTCTTTCCCCAGCCCCGGAACCACGCCCCACCCGAATACCTCGGCTGATTTCTTCAAGCTGAAGTAAACCATCGCCGCCACCACTTCACCACCCTGCGCGATGCCCCGGACATAGAGCGGCCCTTGCAGGCGCGTTTCATCTTCAGACTTGTCTTTGGTGTTCTTGGCGTTGCTGTACTTGTAATCGATAATCACCAGACGCCCGTCAGGCAGGCGTTCGAGGCGGTCAACCCGCGCATTGATCGTGATATCGTCCGCAATCTGAAACGTCATCTTCTTTTCCACGGCACATGCTTCGTGCCGTGGCCAGTTTGTCGATTCCCCAGCAAAGCGTTCCACATCAGCCAGCATGCTGGCGTAAGCAGTTTCCGTGCGAAACCCGCGCGCCACCCGCAACTGCGCGCAGTGCTGGTTGAACACGCGGTCGAACATAGGCCGGATAGCCGGACGTTCCAGGAGCCACTCTTCTAAAACTTTGTGCACCAGATTTCCCTGTTCCAGAAAGTTGAGCCGCTTTTCCGGGCGCAACGGCGCAGACCGCAAACCCAGCAGATTCAGCGAGAAAAATTTGAAGGGGCAACCCAAGTAATTTTCAAGTCCCGTGACGGAGAATGCGGGCCGTGCTGTTGCCGTCCACGCGATCAGTTCTGGATCGGCAATCCGAGTCACCGTGCGGCGGGCGGCTGGGCGTTGCCGTATTGCGGGACGCACCGGTTGCGGCTCTTCCTCCGTGCCCGGCGCAGCCAGCCAAAATACCGAAGGCCCGTTCTTTTGCTCCGTCGCATAGCTCAGAACCAACTGCTGCCGCGCGCTCTGGCTCACCATCTGGAACAGGTGCTGCTCTTCGCGGTCCAGATCCACTGAGGTATCCACGCCGTAACCCGCGCGCTGCAATTTCCGCATCGCTTCATCGGGCAGAAACGCGTCTTCCTGGTGGCGCTTCGGGAACGCTTTTTCCGCCAGTCCGCAAATGAAAACTACATCCAGATTCCACTGGCGTGATTCGTACACACTCATCACATGCACTACATTGCGCCGCCGGTCATGGGGACGCAGTGCCGTGTGCTGAAGTACTGTCTTAGCGCGTTCCCAAAATTGCGCTAGCGAAATGGGGACGTGCTCCGGTGGCCAATCCGCCGCCGTTTCCAGCAGTGCAGATTCGAACAGATCCACAGCGGCCGCCTGGGCCCGTTCCCATTCCATTGTGCTTGCGGATTGTGCGTCCGGAATTGGCAAAGGCCGTAAGGTGTTTCGCAGATCTCGAACAAGCTGTTCCGCCCAGCGGAGGGGGGTGGCGCGGCGCTGCCAATTTGTTTCTAGCGTCTCCCAATCGTGAATCAGGTCCGTTAGCGGTTTCTCTTTGCCCGGCAGTTCCAGCAACGCGGCAAGGCCCGAATCGGGAATCTTTTCGCGCACGGCGAAATCGAATTGGTCCAACGCATCAGGGCTGAACCGGGGAGCCAGCCGAAGCACCGGGAGACATTTTTCGTGATCCCACCCGGAAAGAAAAGCGTCAACTGTACCCGAAAAAAATTGCACCGCGGCATTGGCGGAAAGCGGCTCAGAGAAATAGAAACGGGCGGGGATGCCGAACCGTTCCAGAACGGCGCGAAACACGGGAAGGTATCGTTCCTGGTTCCGCAAAGCAATTCCCATCTCACGAAACGGGATGCCGCGTTCAGCTGCTTGCAGAATGCGCCGGGCAATTTCTTCTGCTTCCCGCACTTCTGATTCAGCAACAAACTTGTCGCACCGGCACGTGGCCGGGAACTCAGCCAGGCTCTCTTCCGGCTGCACTCCCAACTTCTGAAGCAGATCCCGCTCAGGTGCGGAAAATTTCGCAAACCCATTCAGCAGTAACTCGTCCTTCACTTGCGCCACGGATACTTGCACCATGGAAGCTGCGGCCCTCAAAATTCCAGCCCGTAACGCTAAGCCACGGGCTCGGAGGCGCTCCTCAATCCGCTCCCATACCCGCGCAAGAGGGCCAGCATACTGCCATGCTTCGCAGCCGCGCCCCAACTCCCGCGCCGTCAAGCCCACCGCGTCCAGCCGCCCAATTGCGCGCGAAACCGCCTTCGGGAACCCTGGTGCATCGCTAACCGGCGAAAATTCCAGCGCGTCCACTTCGCGCAGACTGCGCTCCACAATCAGCTGAAACAGAGGCTCCGAAACCTGCTTTACCGCGGGTACCATATCGGCCACGAATCGCGATAACGTCTGCACAACGTCGGGCCGGAAGACCAGCCCCTCGCGCGCTAACTGGTGCCGCCGGTGCTCGGCAAGGGTTGCGGTCGGCACCAGCATGCGAACATCGCGCCGGCCATCGCGAATCGCTTCACGAAGCCGCGCAAGAGAATGTCCAGTACCGGTTTCTCGTTGCGGACTCACGTTAGTTCGATGCGCCGGGCAGCACTTTCACTACAACCGGATCGCTCGCCTGACCGGTGGCCAGAGAGCGGACCACCACCACGTTGTCGCCAACCACCACATTCGCTGGAATCTGGGCTTGAATCTGGCCCCCGGATGTCTTGAAAAGCGGCAGGCTCACGTCATTAAACGTTACGCAGCTGCCGCCCAACACGGTCGGTGCCGGCAGAA
Organism: Terriglobia bacterium; assembly: GCA_043733425.1. Lineage (GTDB taxonomy): Bacteria > Acidobacteriota > Terriglobia > Bryobacterales > Bryobacteraceae > JALYXI01. The sequence continues at coordinate 13,001 of JAYTGM010000434.1, read as the reverse complement.
CGTCGGCGGTTGCAGTATCGGCCAGCGCAGCCCCGCTCACATTCACGAAAGACCCAGGGCGCAGCGTCGTTGTGCCATCGCTGGCGTTCACAACGGAACGTGCGGCGGCAAACTGCGGGCGCGGCGCGCCATTGATTGTCAGTGGAATCACGCTGAGTCCGGAAAGCGTGACGGCAAAAGCCGTTCCCGTGTTGTCCACCACCATTTGCCGGGCGGGCACGTTGGTTCGATTAGTGCCGAATACCGTATAGCGCGGCTGCTCTGCCGCCACACCAAGCAATGTAGACTGCCCGCTCGGCACGTTGAATAGCTCCAAAGTCGGCCTCTGTTCATCTGAGGCTGAGGTGGCGATGTTCGTACGGAAGCTGGTCGTGAAACGAACGTAATTGTTCGCGTCCACCGGAGCCTGCGCATAGACATTCCGCTGTGTGTTGCTGGCGTTCGCATTCCCGTACAACACGTTCAAAGACGAGTTAAGCGTAAGACCGCCAGCCAGGTAATAAGAGCCCTGAGGACCTGCCGCAATGGGGCCGAAATAGCCTGAGACCGGCGCGGGGGTGGTAGGGAACAGAAGTTCCAGTGCCGTGTAAGTGTCGCTCAGCGGGTCATAGAGATAACCAACCCCATTGCCCGCCAAAGTGAAAATCGAACTCCCGTCCGGCGGGGCAATCATGGTCGTCGGGGTCGCAAAAATGGTGGGCGTAATGGGATTTACCGGTCGCACGGTCGCCACATTGTTCGTCGCAAGCTTCCACTGTGAGCCGTTCGACATCACAAACTCAAGCCCGAACAACCCATAGGCCAGTGAGCGCGGGTTCAGCAGCGTCGTATTCGTTCCACTTGCCTGCCGTGGAATGGGAGGAAAGTTCACAGTGCCGGTGATGCGCGCCGGAGTCTGGCTTAAATCCACAATCGAAATCAACTCGCCTCCCGTGTTCCCCACATAGAGTGTCGATCCATCGGTCGCCAGGGCCATCTGGTGCGGCAGTTGTCCCACCGGTATCGGGTCCAGAAACTTACGCGCTATGGTATCGAATACTTCTATCCGGTTGTAGCCGGAATTAGTCAGATAGACGCGGTTACGCGGCTGGTCCAGCACAATATCCTGCACTCCTTCATTGCCGCCCGCAAAAGTCGGGTTGAAGGAAGCGCCAGGCGAGTTGTTCGGTACCGTCGGAATCGGATAAATAATTCCGCGCTGGTCGGAATCCCGCACATTCATGTACACGCGAATCGTGTTGGGGATGTTGATGGCTTCGCTGGAGCTGATGTTTACATCTACCGGTGTCCCTTGCAGCGTCTGCCCTCCGGTCGAAAGATTCGTTCCGGATTGCCGGTTCACCGCGTTCGCGGTGCGCCCGCCGGGGTCCAGCGTGAACCGGATGCTGGAAGGCGCAACGCCGGTGGTTACTTCAGTGGTGAGCGAAGCGTTTAGATTCGGAACCGAATAATTCAGCTTGCCCTTTCCCAAATTGTTAATCCGCAGCGAACCGCTGGCAATGGCCCGGCTGCATGGGTCGAGCGACAAAAATATCTGCGTGGTTTCCGGCTGAATGATCGGGTAATTATAGAGATCCTGCAACGGCAGATAGATCATTCCAGAAGCCGACAGGCTGTACACAGCGCCTGAAGGAAGAATCACCATCTTCGAAACAATGCTCTCCGGCAAGCGTATCCCCAGGTTGATCCCCAGGTTTTTTCCATCGCCGATCAGCAGCGTGGAAGAATTCGGACGCGGGGGCGGATTAGTGCCAGTAAACGGCTGAACGTTAAACGCACTATAAAGGGTATTGCCGTCCGCCGAAAACACGCTTCCGCCAATATTCACCTGCATTGTAAAATTCGCGGCGAACGGAAACGGTGCATTCCCGTTATTCTGCTGCGCAATGACAGAAAGCGTGGAGGTCTCATACATCGTATAGCCCGCCATGAACCGCGAGCCGTCTGGCGCCATCGAGAATACCGTGGATTGTCCGGCCACCGTGCGGCTGCGCAGAATTGTTCCGGATGCTACTTCATAGACAAACAGATATGTCTGAGCGCCATTCGTTCCAGGGTTCGTCAAACCCACGATAAACTGCCCGTCTGGCGTGCGGATCAGCTTGTCAGTGAATTGGGTCTGGGGCCGCGTCAACGTTTGCGCGGGCAAAGGCGCGGGCGTGGAAGGAGGGGGCGGCGCAAGCACCACGGTGAGTTGCTGGCCCGCCGTTTGGACCGGATCGAAAATCAGAAGAGTTTGCGCGGTTGTGCTCTGCGTGCTGATCAAAACGCGCCCATCGAGCCCCACCTCTACGCCTTCCGGCGTGGCGGGCATTCCTATGGTCTGCGTCACCGCAAGCGACCCCAGATCCACCACACTAAGCGTTTTATCGGTTGAATTTGTGACGTATAATAGGCCCGCGTCCATGGACATTGCCGCTGCCAGCGGCCCTTTGCCCACACTTACAGACGTGATCACTTGATTTGTAACCGTACTGAAAACATTCACCTGGTTCGTTGAAGAATTTACAAGGTACAGCCGCTGCCGGAACGAATCCAGCACCAGATCCGAAATGGAACCTTTTATCGAGATCACCGTTCCGAATACCGCGGCCGTAGTAATCTGGCCCGTCAGCAGAGAGGAACTCAAAACAAGGGAAAACGCGAAAAAAGCAAACCTGCGCATAGAGTAAGGGAGTAGAAGACTTTTGAGAACACTGAGTATAACCCGTCGCACAACAGTAAGTTTTCGGGCAATGTTATCGAAAAGCAACTTCTCGGTTTGGCTCGTGTTATAACGGTGCGATTGAAATTGATTGTGCGAAACCAGACCTCCGGCGAAGTTTTAGGCGATTCTGTGGTGCGTGCCGCCTCCAGCGCGGAACGGCGGCAGGGCCTTCTCAGCCGCTCCAGCCTCAAGCCTGGTGAAGGCCTGTGGATCGACCCCTGCGAAGGGGTGCACAGTGCGGGCATGAAGTTCGCAATCGATGTCGTGCATCTAGATCGATCAAAAAAGGTGACGAAAGTTTTCTCTGCAATGAAGCCTTGGCGCATATCAGTTTCGCTGTTCGGCCGTTCGGTGTTGGAGTTGCCCGCTGGCACCGTCGCCCGCACCGGTACCCGCAAGGGCGATCTGCTTTCGTTTACCAGGGCCTCCGTATTGCTCGCCGCATCTGCACTAGTCTGGGGAGGGTGCGCGGCGCATAAGCCCATCGCTCTTCAGGTTCCGGCAAGTCCCTTTGAACGCCAGATTCTCAATGCGGTGGACGCGGGCGATGGCGATTATCAGTTAGCCCGGCTGCGGGAAAAGGTGATTTCAGACCCTTCCGATCTGACGTTCCGCTTGGATCTGGGTGCCGCTTACGAAGCGAAAGGTTATCCGGAATTGGCGCTCGATCATTACCGGTTCGCGGCAACGCAGAACCCTGATGCAGCAGAGCCGCAGTTTCGGCTGGTGCGCGCGCTGACCGCCGTTCATCATGAGCGTCCCGCAATCGCCGCATATGCCGAGTTTCTTTTCCGCCATCAAAATGCGGCTCCTCTGTATTGGGCCTGGCTGGGAATATTGCAAGACGAAGCCGGTGATTGGAAAGCGGGCGAACAATCGCACCGCGGGGCTGTCGAGCGCGCTCTTGCGGCCGGGCAGGATCGCGATTACCTGCACAACAATCTTGGTTACGCCATGCAGGCCCAGGGGCGAATCGCCGAAGCCCAAACTGAGTTCCGCGAGGCGCTCCGGTTGAATCCGCTATCTGAAATTGCGCGTGATAACTTGGCTTCAACGCTGGTCGCGAATCCGGCTGAGGCGCTTCTTCATTTTCAATCTATCGGAGAACCCGCCGCGGCTCACAACAATCTGGCCGTGCTGCTGATGGAGCAAGGAAAATATGCTGAGGCACGCCAGCAGGTTGAGCGCTCACTCAGCTACAACCGGTCCTATCCCTCGGCGCTGCGTAACCTGAAAGCCCTGTCTGACCTGGATGGGAAGCCTGCTATCATTTCGGTCAGTCCGACCAGCGTTTCCCGTTTGGACCGTGTCAAACTTGCTATTCAACGCTTTCTTGTAGGTACGCCGGAAGGCTTGCATAATGCCGCACCGGTCGCCCGCGATACAATCCAAACCGCATCACGATCAACGGAGTTTTCCCAATGAAAAATCTCATCATACGTTTTATTAAAGAAGAAGACGGCCAGGATCTGGTCGAATACGCTCTCATTGTTGCTGCTGTCGGCTTGGCGCTCATCACCACCGTCACGCAGCTTTCACAAGGTATCGTCAGCCTCTACCAAAGCATTACCGGAGATCTCTCCAGCATCGGAGCAAGCGCGCAATAAGTATGCGCGACTGACACTCTCTTTCGTCACTGCCGGACTTTCTTTTTGCGAACCTCTATCAGCGCCCCCGCTGGGGGGATTCGTTCTTTTCAGGCCTCCGTACCAGCGCAAGGCCTGGTATCACGGGATCGCACCTGGCAATGGCTGGTGCCGGATCTCGCCTTGATGGCGGCTGCGGTCACGCTGTTTTATAGTCTTTTTCTATTTGGCGGCTACCGATCGTTCTTTCACGATTCCGACGCAGGCTGGCATATCCGCACCGGTGAACTCATTCTGCGCGCGGGCGCACTGCCGCATACCGATCCGTTCTCGTTCACTCAAGCTGGAACCCCCTGGTTCGCCTGGGAGTGGTTAGCCGATGCCGCCGTGGGGTTCATTCACCGCGGCGCCGGTCTGGCCGGAGTGGCGTTATTCTATTCCGCAGCACTGGCCGCCGGTGTCTGGCTCTGGTTCCGCCTGAACTGGGCTGCTGGTGGCAGTTTCCTGCTGGCCGCGCTCTTCGCTGTCCCCATGCTCTCCACTACGAACTTGCACTGGTTGGCCCGGCCGCACCTGCTGAGCTGGATCTTTTTACTGCTGACATTTCGTTTCGCAATCCGGCCTAGGTTCACCCCGTTAGCTTTTCTCATGATCGCGGCCGTGAGCTGTTTTTGGGCAAATGTGCACGCGAGTTTCCTGATGGGCCCCGCGTTTTTGTTTACATATGCAGTGGGCACCGCGCTCAGTGGCTTCGTTTTTGCGGGCGACGCCTCAGCGGACCGGTCACAAGCGCGCAATTTCCTGCTAGCCGCCGCCGTGGCATTCCTAGCCACGCTCCTGAACCCCTACGGGATTGGCCTCCACCGGCATGTAATGGCGTATCTTATGGACAGCGCGCTCCTTGATCGCGTTGGCGAATTCCAGTCCTTTAATTTCCATCTTGCGGGTTCGGGCCAGATTCTTCTCGCGCTCGCCATTGCAGCGGTGGGTGGCGTACTTTCCCTCGCTCGCCGGGATTTGGGTTCGTTTTTGCAAATCGCTATTTTGCTCGCCCTGGCGCTCCGGTCGGCGCGCGCATTGCCGCTGGTCGCCCTGCTGGCTTTGCCTCTTGCAAATGGGGCCATCACGCAAGCTCTTCGGTCTGCCCAGGGGCTCACCAGTTCGTTTCGTAATTTCCTGCAGGGTGCTCTGAATTATTCAGATCGCCTTCGCGCCATTGACCGCGCATCCAGCGGATTAGTCTGGGTGCCGCTGTTGCTGCTGTTGGCTGCATTCACGTTGCGCATCCCAGCCGTGGCGGCGAACACCGGGTTCCCCCCGGCAGAGTTTCCGGTCGCCGCTTCCTCGGCCGTCGCCAAACTTCCTTCCGACGCGCGCATTCTCTCGTCGGATAAGTTCGGCGGATACCTGATTTACCGCTTCGCTGGCAATCGCAAAGTCTTCTTCGATGGCCGTAGTGATCTTTACGGCGCTGAATTCTTATCCCGCTACGGGGACTTAACTCAACTGCGGCCAGGGTGGCAATCTACCCTGGATCGTTTCCATTTCACCCACGCTCTTCTTCCAGCCAATGCGCCACTGATCGGGGCGCTGGAATCCGCCGGCTGGATTTGCATTTACCGCGACCCTGTCGCGTCCCTACTCGCCAGAACCTCAAGGAATTAGATGGATAGAAGACGCATTCTCGTGCTGTTCGGAGTCGCCTGGATCTCGGCCGCACTGCTGACCTGGTTCCTGTATGCGTCCACTGTGACGGCCAAACCCCAGGCTCGCCGCGCCGTTATGGTTGCCTCGCGCGATCTGCCGCTAGGCGCCACTCTGAAGAAAACCGATCTGAAAGAGATCAAGTATCTGGAGCAGGATATTCCACGTGGCGCTCTGTTTACGGAAGCCGAAGCGGTGCGCCGGGTGACACTGTATCCGGTCAGCACGAATGAGCCGCTCACACTCTCCAAGCTTTCCACCACGGATGGGCCCGAAGGCATCATGGCTACCATCCCGGCCGGACATCGTGCCGTTTCGGTTCCCATAACAGATGTAAGCGGCGTTTCCGGATTGATCACCCCCGGCTCTCGCGTGGATGTGCTCTTCACACGCCCCGGCTCCATGGCGGAGGCCGTCACCTCAACCATCCTGCAGAACGTGAAGGTCTTGGCCGTCGGCCGGTTGATCTCACCGAATCAGACCGTGGACGCGAAAGCAACCAAGATGCCCGTTGCCACGCTGATTGTTACCCCGGAAGACGCTCAGAAGCTGGAACTTGCGAAGAATGAAGGAAAGGTCAGTCTCACGTTGCGCAACCCCCTGGATAACAACAGCATTGTGGATAGCAATCCGGTTACGACGGAAGTGCTTGATCCTTACGTGAGTGCCCGTGGAGTAAGAGCCAAGCGCGGCCGCACCACGCAACTTGCCAAAGTTCCTAACCTGGAAGACCCGCGCGTCTGGGCCGAATTGACCGGCGAGAAGAAATATCAGGATCCGGAACAGTTGGCTTCGAAAAACAAGAAGCCCGTTCCCATTCCGCCCCGCGCCATCGTAGACGTGTACCGGGGCGATAAACATGTGCAGGAAGTTTTTCATGATTAAGCGCGTTTTGCTTGTTCTGGTTTGCGCACTGACGGCCGAAGCGCGCCCGCTCTCCCTGGTAGTAGGCAGTGGCGAACTAATGCAGTACACCGGGGAAGTGAAACAGGTGGTTGCTTCAGAGCCTAAGATTGCGGATGTTGTCGTCATCTCGCCGCATGAGGTGATGATCAATGCCAAGGGCCCCGGCCGCACCACTGTAGTCATTTGGGAAGCAGGTGCCGCGCCCATGCGCTATGACGTGGAAGTACTAGCCGACACTTCAGATTTCGATCAGTTCCGCAATCAAATGCGAACTGAATTCCCAGGCAGCCACATTGAAGTGACCGGCAAGGGCGATACGCTCGCTTTGACCGGAGATGTGATCAGTTCAGCAGAATCGAAGCGTGCGGCGGGCCTGGCGCAAACACGCGCCAAGAATATCGTCAATCTTCTGAAAGCACCCCCGGAACCGGAACTGCGCCAGATTCTTCTGGAAGTAAAATTCGCGTCGATCGATCGAACCGCTCTGCAACAGCTAGGCTTCAATCTGTTTAGCCGCAATGGCAAGTTGCTCGGCGAAACCACCACGCAACAGTTCGCGTCTCCGCGCTTCAGCCAGTTGCAATATCAGAACGGCCAGTTCTCCAATTCCAGTGTGAATTTTGCAGATTTGCTGAATCTGTTCATATACCGGCCCGATCTCAATATTGGCGGCACCATCAAGGCATTGCAGCAGCAGAACCTGTTGCAGATTCTTGCTGAGCCGAATCTGATCGCCGTGGAAGGCAAGCAAGCCAGCTTTCTGGCCGGCGGTTCCTTTCCGTTTCCCGTGTTGACCAGCACCTCTACAGGCGGCTCTACGGCGCCCGTGATTACCGTGCAGTTCAAGCCGTTCGGCGTGCAGCTCGATTTCACTCCGACAGTTACCGCGTCGGGTGCAATCAACTTAAAAGTAGCCCCGGAAGTGAGTTCGCTGGATTACGCCAATGCAGTTACTCTGCAGGGTTACCTGATCCCCGCTATCGCCCAGCGCCGCGCGGAAACAGAGGTCATTCTGCGTGAAGGCGAAAGTTTCGCCATCGCCGGTCTGATTGACAACCGTGTCACGCGCGAAGCGGACAGGCTCATTGGATTAAGTAACATCCCGATCCTTGGCAACCTGTTCAAGACCCGCTCCACCACCAAGACCACCGATGAGCTCCTGGTAGTGATTACGCCCCACTTTGTGCGCCCGTTAAGCGCTGAAGAAAAAGCCAAACTGCCTGACTTCATCGAGCCCTTTCAGCGCACGGTGGCCGATGACAAAGCACACCTGCTAAATAAGAAGCATAAGAAGACCGATAAGGTCGAAACGCCGGAGTTTGTAGGACCTCGTGGGCATCAGGAACCAAAATAAACGCCGCGCTTCGGAGCGCGGTGCCGCTGCTATTCAATTGCTGGTGATCCTGGTGCCGGTCCTGTTCGGCTTCATGGGGTTTGCTCTCGATTTAGGACGTCTGTATCTGATTCGGGGAGAATTGAACCAAGCCGCAAGCTCCATGGCGCTTTCCGCCGCGCGCCAGTTGATTGGAACCAGCGCGGCCACTGATTATGCAACTAACGCCGCCCTTCTTACCGTGAATAACGCGAACCTGAACGGGAACAAATATAACTTCGGTTCCGTTCTCATCGGAGATACAAGCGGGTTCTACGCGAGCCAGGTGCCGGACCCAAGCTACTTTGCTACTGCCGCCGATGCCATGGCTTCCGATGCAGGCGGACAAAACGGTGCGGATGGCACCACAGCCCAATACGTGCAGGCCAATATCACAGCCGATGCGCCGCTCACTTTTTGGGCGCTCTTCAAGACCGGTGCTTCGCGCAAGACCACCGTAGCCGCCCGGGCCGTCGCTGGCGTCAGCGCTCCGCTTTGTACGGCTTGCGGAATTGAGAATTTCGCTATTCAGGCGCTGGACCAGACAGACCCGGTCAACTTCGGTCTTGTCTCCGGCACGCGCTATACATTCGGGTATGTCTGCAACGGCACTCCGCAACCGGGCGCATTGCCTGGTGCGGCCCAGCGGCTTCCGTATCTGCTTCTGGACCGCTATGACACGGGCAGCGCGTTCGATGAATCGCAACAGTTATTCCGAATCGGCGGCGGCGGTTTGCCGGGCTCCTCGGTCAGTACGCAATCCTGCTTCCGTGCGAACAATACGGAAATCGTCTGGGCTACGGCAGCCCCGCAAAACTGCACTTCCCAAGCAGTTCCCCAAGCCGTGGTCAGTTCACTGTGCGGACTCTCTTCCCGGTTGACTACCAACACGCCTACAGCCTGCACCGGCGTTACCGATATCGCAAATCTCTCTTCCTCTTTCACCGCCGATACCGATCTTACAGATATCGATGACTACACCACTTACACCGGCAGCGTTCGCCGTGTAATCACCGTGCCCGTGGTGGACACCCTGAGTGCCGCAAACGCGATGACTGTTCTTGGGTTCAGGCAATTCCTGATAGAAGCGACGACGGGCGAAGAATCGAATCTTCCATCCGATACTAACGGCCGCTTCCTGGCGCTCTACATAGGCAGCTCGGTTCCCTTAAAGCAGGGCCGTTTCGATGGCGGATGCCAGGCGCAAAGCGGTCCCGGGAAAGTGGTGCTATTCCAATGAGCATGAGGTCGCGTAGCGGAAACACTGTTCTTGAAGCAGCACTTTTCATCCCGATTCTGGTTACCCTGTTGGTCTCGGTGGAGCAACTCGGCAAGCTCACTTACACTTACTACAGCATTAAGAAGGCACTCTATAGCGCCGCGCGTTATATCGGCACCCAACAGGGCGTCAACTTCTGCGATGCCGGCGACCCTTCTATCCTGGCTGGTCTGAACTTTGCGTTGACCGGCACAACAGACGGCTCCGCGAACCCGCTGGTAACAGGCCTCACCGCTGACATGCTGCTGGTTTCGATTGAACGTTACAGCGCCACCGATCAAACCCTGGGTGCGTGCGATTGCTCCGCCACCGGTTGCGATACAGCAGCGGGCGGCACCGCGCCCGATTTCATCGTGGTCTCGATTCCTGACGGATACGCGATGCGGCCTATCATCCCGTTCCTTACACTGGATCCGATTTTACTCAAGCCGCAAGTGAAAGTTCCGTTCACGGGCACCTGACATGCCAGCCAAAGGTAACCCAAAAAAAGGCCAGGCCTTGCTTGAATTCGCGCTTGTCTATATCAGCGTCCTGGTGCCCCTTACGTTCGGTATCGTCTTTGTTTCTGAAATGCTTTGGGTCTGGCATTCGGTGGTGGAGTTGAACCGCGACGTGGCACGCTACGCCGCCACTCACTGTTATCAGGGAGACACTCAGAACGTGATCACCTACATGCAAACGCATGTGCCGCGCATGGTGGATCAGGAACAATTCAAGCAGGGCCAGGCCACCCTTCAAGTGAAATACTTTGGGCGCGATCCGGATTCCGGACAGCTCACGCCTTTTTCATGCGACGGCGATTGCAGCGTGGATTGCATTCCCGATGCGGTAACTGTCAGCATCACCGATTACCAGTTCAAACATTTTCTCGATTACCTGAAACTGCAGCCCATCACCATGCCGCCTTTCACTACTTCGCTTCCCATGGAAAGTGTCGGCTGCGATCCGCAACAGGGAAGCTGCCTGCCATAGCGATACAAGGAAAACATGTCCACACAACTTTCTCTCATGATCGCGTCGGGCGACGACCATTTCCGGGAACAGGTTCGCGACAGCCTGTTGAATATCCCCGATATTAAGGCCGCCGCTGAATTTCCGGAGGTATCGGGAAACCTCTACGTCCGCGTGCTGCAGGAGCTGGAGCGGAACCCTTCCGCCGGTTTAGTCCTCGATTTATCGCTCGATACGGAAGCGGCGTTCAAATCGCTGGAACGCGTGAAGCAGGCCATCCCCGGTCTTTATGTGATTGCCTCTCATTTCATGGCGGATGGTGAAACCGTGATCCAGGCCATGCGCGCCGGGGCGAATGAATTCTTGCTTCAGCCTCTCAAACGTGTGGAATTCCGTGATGCTATGTCGCGCTTTGAACGCGCGCCGCGTAATTCCGGTGCCGGTCCGGAATCGAAGCTAGGGAAGATCTACACTTTCCTCGGTTCGAAAGGCGGCGTCGGAACCACGGCGCTTGCCGTCAACTTTGTGTCCATTCTCGCTCAGCGTAAACAGGCTGCTGTGGCGATTGATCTGGATTGGGTGGCAAACGATGTCGCCATGCAACTGGGAGCCAGCCCTCAATACACGATGCTCGAAGTCGCCGACAACTTGAACAAGTTGGATCAGGCGCTGTTCGAGGGTTTCGTCACGCGCGATCCGCTGGGCTTCTATCTGGTAGGTCCCCCGGATTCGCTCGAAAACAGGAACTACTTCTCGGAAAACATGTTCCGCGAGTTCGCGACGTTCCTGATTGAAAAGTACGATTCCATCGTGGTCGACGCGGGAAAGAATATTAACGATGAAGTCGTGATGGCGGCGTGTTCTATCTCGACTGCCATCATGCTTGTGGTGACTCAGGACTTTCCTTCCATCCGGAATGCCCAGCGCTATGTTACTGCGCTCGCCCGCATCGGGGTCAACATGGACCAGATTAAGGTGGTGGTGAACCACTACAATAAAAAAGTTACGCCGCAACATGCCTCGCTTGAGCAGATACAGCAAACGCTTAATATGCCTGTGTTCTATGGAATCCCGTCGTCTCCCGTCATGTTAGCCGCCGTGAACAAAGCTCGGCCCGTGGTGGCGGACCGCCAAAGCGCGGGCGAGATCGACAAAGTGTTGCGCGCTTTTGTAGACAAAGTGACCGGGGCGAAACTGGCAGCCGCTAAGTCGGCCTAGATCGAAGCTGGTTAACTAGGAGATTATGAGTTCCCGCCCCATGGTTCGACCCGGCTCCGGTGCCGACCGCTGGTTTGAGATCAAGAGCCAGGTACATACAAAGCTGCTTGGTTCTTTAACCCAGGACCAACTCAAAGGCCTGAACAAAGAAAGCATTCGCGCGCAGATTGCGAACGTAATCGAGCGCCTTGTTCAGAACGAAGGCACGCCCATGACAGTGGCGGAGCGCGACCGCGTTACGGAAGAGATTCTCGACGAGGTCTTCGGCCTGGGGCCTTTAGAGCAGTTGCTGAAAGATCCGACAGTGAGCGACATCATGGTAAACGGTTTTGACAACGTTTACGTAGAGCGTGGTGGCAAGCTGATCGAAACCAATATTCGTTTCAAGGATCAGGCACACTTGCGCATGATCATAGATCGTGTGGTTTCCAATGTCGGCCGCCGTATTGATGATTCGTCGCCCATTGTCGATGCGCGCCTTGAAGATGGTTCGCGCGTGTGCGCGGTGATTCCACCGCTCTCGCTCATCGGTCCAGTGGTTTCCATCCGGCGCTATGGCAAGAAGCTGCTCACCACGGAAGACCTGATTAAAAATGAAACGCTCACCGCCGGTATGCTCGATTTCTTGAGCGGTTGTGTGGAAGCGCGCTTGAACATCGTGATCTCCGGTGGCTCTGGTTCCGGCAAGACCACCATGCTGAATACCATGTCGCGTTTTATTCCGGAAGAAGAGCGAATTATCACGATTGAAGACACCGCTGAGCTGCAGTTGCAGCAGGGCCACGTGGTGCGGCTCGAAACAAGGCCAATGAACATCGAGGGCGCCGGCGCGATCACGCAGCGCGATCTTCTGATCAACACGCTCCGTATGCGTCCGGACCGTATTATTGTCGGGGAATCGCGCGGGCCAGAGGCGCTCGATATGCTGCAGGCCATGAACACGGGCCACGATGGCTCCATGACAACGGTTCATGCCAATACCACGCGCGATGCTTTCTCCCGGTTGGAAACCATGGTCATGATGGCCAGCGCGCATGTGCCTGACAAAGTCATCCGGCAGCAGCTTGCCAGTGCAATCAACATTGTTCTGCAGTGCTCGCGCTTAAGCGATGGTTCGCGCAAAGTGGTTGGCGTTTCTGAAGTGTTAGGTGTGGTGGACGATCAGGTGCAGATGCAGGATATCTTCGAATTCGAGCGGGAAGGTGTCAGCGAAAGGGGTAAGGTCACCGGCAGATTCCGTGCAACCGGCAACAGGCCCATCAGTCTGGAACGCATGCG
>JAYTGM010000433.1:0-3909 GCA_043733425.1 Terriglobia bacterium | reverse complement strand
GCTCACCGGCTTTAGCGATTCCGTTCACCAAAACCGCTGCAACGTTTGGATGATCCACATGTTCGCCGCGCAACACTACCGGCAAAGGCGACCCATCCGCCACTGCGCGCGCATAGAGAGCCGCTGCCTCCGGGTACCGAAGCGGCATGGAGCACATTACAGCGTCATATCCCAAGACCGCGGCCTCGCGTGCCAGTGCAAGCGTCTCCGCAACTCCTTCGGCCGTGACGTCAGCTAACAGAGAACGCCCTTCCGCGCGCCATTCACGCACCATGCGCCAGAGTTCTACGCGTTCTTCGAACCGCAGCAACTGTCCTTCGCCCCATTCGGTCCCCACCGCATACCCCGCCAGCGACGTCTTGTTCCATTTCTCCACGTTGTGCTGTACCTTGGCTTTGTACAGACCACCCTGATAATCGAACGGCGTCGCTATTGCGGCGTAAATTCCTGATAATTTCATTCGCCCCTTATGTTCTCTCTCGATCTAGAAAGCGCGCAACCCGAACGGGATTTGCTGATAGCGGAACTCTTCGATGCCGGATGCACTGGCATCAATGAAATCAACGACTTTAGCCTTCGTGCTTTCTTTGATGACGAAAAGGATGCGCAAGCGTCACAAGCCCGTTTTGGAGGCATTATTCAGGCTGCCGATGAGCGCGATTGGGTCACCGAAGCCCAACAAAGTTGGGAGCCGCAACTGGTGGGAAAGCGCTTTTTTCTGGTGCCCCAATGGCGGGACGACCCGACCCCGCCAGACCGGTTCCGCATTGTAGTAAATAACGGGCTAGCTTTTGGGACTGGCAAGCACGAGACCACCCGCCTCTGCCTAACATTGCTTGAAAAAGTGGTCAAGCCCGATATGACGGTGCTTGATATAGGAACAGGCTCCGGCATTCTTTCTGAAGCCGCGCTGCATCTAGGGGCGGCCCGCGTCTATGCCTGCGATATCGATCATACGGCTGTGGAAATCGCCATCCTGAACGGAATCGATGCCTTTACCGGTTCTGCCGAAGCTGTCCGCTCCGGCATCGCGGATGTGCTGGTTGCGAACATCAGCCCAGAGGCGATCACGGCAATGCGAGCGGAGGTTCCACGCTTGCTGAAGCCGGGCGGCACCGCCATTTTGAGTGGGCTCGAATTGCATGACGAAGTACCTTTCGAGCCGACAGAAATTTTGACGGAAGGAAACTGGAAAGCGTTATTGATTACTTTTTAGCTTATAGCTCGCTGATTACTGGAACACCTGTTCCACCGGTATGATCGTCACATCTTTGATGCGAAGATTCCAGCGCTCCACCGTTTTGTCCTCTTCCATAACGGTTGCATCTTTCGGCGAGTTGTATGTCATCGGGCTCGCATCCGTGCTCAGTAGTTTTGCTTTCAACCCTTCCGCATCTTTGGCAACGGCTACAATCTGCAGGTTGTCAGAACGCAGGTGCTTTCGAATCGCAGTGTTTACTTGATCTCGCGTTAACCCGGTTAAAGCCTTCTTGATGGTTGCGTTGTAATCTCCCATCCCATAAAAAGCGCTGTCAATGGCATATCCCAACTCCCCGCTCTTCGTCTTCGTCAGAAGATTCACCTGCTTGCTGATGAAGCTGCGAGTCCTTTGAAATTCTTCTTCTGAAAGCCCGTCCTTCACCAAACGATCCAGCTCAAACATGGCAAGCTTTAAAGAAAATACCGCAGTGGGAACTTCCACCGGGCGAATCCATATCTGGAAGATCTGTTGCTGCCGTGCCAGATTCGGCGAAGCCTCGAACATGAACATACCGTTTGGGAAATACTCAATGTAATCGTAATCGCCGTAATTCAAGCCTCGGAGTTCGCGCATCCGCTGGTACAGACGGCCACCCGATTCGCGGTGCTGCCCAAAGTAGGATTGAACCAGAAGAAGCGCGGGAAAATCCGGGTCGCCGCGCTTCACATCCAGCGGAAAGCCAAGTGAATAGGCAACGCTGCGGGTATCTTTTTGAATGATAGTTAGCTTGTTTCCGTTTATCGGCGCGGGCGCCAACAACACTGGCTGAGAGGGGACAGCCTTGGTAAGTACACTGAAATCTTTTTCGACGCGCGCCGGGAAATCCGCGGGGTACCCTCCAGCTAGCCCGATGATCAGAATGCCTTTCGTTAAGTGGGCTTTGTAAAACGCTTTGACGTCATCCAGCGTAAGCTTCTCAAGCGAGGAAACGGTTCCCAAATTTTCATGCCCGTAAGGGTGCCCTGGGTAGAGTAAGTTGTAGAGCTCTTCTTTAGCCAGTTCTTCGTCGTTGTTTCCGCGCAGACTCACTTTTAAGGCGTTGATCTGATCGTCTTTCACGCGGCGGAAATCCTCATCGCGCCATCCCGGGTCCAGCAGCATTGCCTTGAAGATGGTGTAAAACTTCTCCAGATTGTCCACATGTGTTTCCGCGGTGAACGTCATCATCTGCTTGTCGGTGTAGCTTTGTATCTGGACCGCCATGGGAAAAAGCGCATCCACAACTTGTTTGTACGTCATCTGCTTTGTGCCGCTGAGCGAAAGCGTTTCACAAGTCAGATTCGCCAGGCCGGGCTTATCCACAGGGTCTGAGGCGGCGCCGGTCAGGAACACAAAACGAAAAGTGACCAGTGGGCTCTTACCGGGAAGCAATACCGTGGGAGGGGCAGCTAGCGCGGAGACGCAGAGACAGAAAAGCGCGGCGAAGTTTTTCATTTGGCAGCCTCCGAGGCTCCAGTCAGAGTTACTGTCGTACGATTCCTTTCTGTTAAATATTGTTTGGCAACTCTTTGAATGTCAGCCGGTGTGAGAGATGCGTAAAGGTCGTACACGCGATTGATAGTCTCCGGAGTTCTCTTCAAGGCGACAAAGCGCGCGACTGTGCCGGCGATGGCTTCACTGTTGTTCAGGCCGAGCGCAAAGCCATACCGCAGATTCTCTTTGACACGCTCCAGCTTGGCCGCATCCACGGGTGTATCTGAAAATTGCTTCACGGTGGCGAGGATAGCCTGATTCACCGCTTCCATATCGGGGACCTTCTTCACACGTGCAAAGATGCTGAACAGGTAAGGGTCAACATGATCGCCGTTTTGGGCCCCGATTGCATCTACTTTCTGCTCTTGGATAACCAGCTTCTGGTATAAATCGCTACTCTGCGAAAACGCCAGATAGGAGAGTGCATCCAAAGCCGCGGTATCGTTTTGCGTGTCGCTGAAGCCGGGCGCGCGATAGGCAACCAGTACCCAGGGCAACGTGGCCGTGGGCCACTTCACTTCTGCGGTACGAGGGCCTTCCTGTGGAGGTTCGGCGGAAATAGGCGCTTTATAGTTACCGCGCTTCCAGCCGCCCCAATCCTTCTCCACCATGGCGCGTACCTGTTTGGGATTCAAATCGCCAGCCACTATTATCGTGGTGTATTCCGGCCGGTAATAACGGTCGAAGAACTGGCGGCTGTAATCGTACTCGTTGGGAAAATCCTGAATGTCTTTCAGGAATCCCATGGTGGTGTGCCGGTAGGTATGCTCCTGAAATGCGCGCGCCCGCAGCACCTCAAACATTTTCGACATCGGGTTCGCGCTGTTTTTGTTGTACTCGCCTAAAACCGCCAGAGTCTCGGTTTTGAACATGTTTTGCGAGTAGTCAAGATGCTGAAACCGGTCCGCTTCCAGCGACAGAATTTGCGGAAGATCCTCCTTTGAAAATGTTGTGTGGTAGGCGGTGTAGTCATCAGTGGTAAAAGCGTTTTGCGCTGCGCCCGCCGTTCGGATCACACCTTGATACTTTTCCGGTGGGTTTTCCTTGGTGCCGCGAAACATCAAGTGTTCGAACAGGTGCGCGAAGCCGCTTTTGCCCGCCTCCACTTCATTCCGCGATCCAGTCTGCACCACGATGAAGAGCGAAACCAGATTCGGATAGTCAGTGGGAATCGT
>JAYTGM010000432.1:0-3912 GCA_043733425.1 Terriglobia bacterium | reverse complement strand
TGCGGCCCGCAACTGCTTTTACACAGACTTTCCGCATGTTCAACAATTTGTCGCAGACTGGTAACTACCGCATGAACGGCGATATCGGGGTTAACACGCGGATTATGAAATGGCTGAACTGGAACATAGCGCTGAGCAACCGTTACTTGAGCAACCCGGCACCGGGCCGGAAAACCAACGATTTAATTTACACGACCGGCCTGGGGATCAGCTTTTCGCTCAGGTAGCGGTTTGCGTTTACGCGGTTGTGGTGTTGGCCGTGTTGGGCGTGCGTCCCCTGTGGGCCGATGAGTTGCTGCAATTGAGCGGGGCGCGGCAGGGCACATGGGCGGGAGTAATTCAGTGGGCGCAGATTCTTCCTGGCGGCGCACCGCTGCCGCTGGGATTGCAGAAGCTGGCGATTCTGGCTTTGGGATGGAGCAACTGGGCGGTGCGCTTGCCTGCGGCGTTGTTCGGGATTGGCAGCGCCGTGATGTTTGCGCGGATTGCGAAATGGAACCGCGTGGCAGTGGCGCTATTTCTGACGGTGCCCATTTTGTTCCGGTATGCGACCGAGGGCCGCATGTATTCGGAGGCGCTGTTTTTTGTATTGCTTGCCTGGTGGGCGCGCTCGCGGTGGCTGCGGATTGCGGCGGCGCTGGGCGCGGTGTATTCCAGCCCTTTCGCAATTTTTCCGCTGCTGGCGATTCATCCGCTAACGGCTATATTGGCTGGAGTTGCCTTCCTGCCGTGGTGGCTGGTGCAGCGCGGTATGCAGGCGGCGCAGGGGTCCATGTCGGTTTACTCATTTGCATGGAGCCAGCTTTCGCCGCTGTTGTTAGTAAGAGAGTTTACAGGCGGCGGGTTTTGGTGCGGAGTGCCATTGCTGATCTTGGCGGGGATGGGCTGGCGCAAACGAAAGGCGGGTAGCGAGTGGGTGATGGGAGCTTCAGTGATGGGTCCGCCGGTTGCGGATGCTATCGCGGGATATTTCTTCGCGGCCCGGCAGTGGCTGTTCGGCTTGCCTCCGCTGATACTTGCGGCTTCAGGATCGGCTTCGGCTATCGCAATGGCGCTGGTCTGCGTTTTTCTGGCCGGTGCGCTGGCGAAAGATGTGCGGCAGACGTTTTTTCAGGCCGAAGACTGGGGAGCGGCGGCACACGCAATTCGCGATGAACTTTCGGGCGGCGGCTGCCTGGTAGTGGCCCCCGCGGAACAGATTGGCTACTACGCTTTCTATGAGCCTTCTCTGGCTCAGCGGGTTTGTGCGGCAGAGCGCAGCGGCGCGGCAGTGCTGGCCGCAAGCCCCTACACAACCGCTGCGGAAGAGCAGAGAGAACTGGTGCAGATGCGCGTGACGAAGCGGCGTGTTGTGGGAACGATCCGGATTGCTGCGGGAAGTTACTCCAGGTAATCCAGCAGGCGCTGGCGCACCTTGGCGGCGGTGTCATTGTCGGTCGCGACGATTAACACTGTGTCGTCACCGGCTATGGTGCCGGCTACTTCCGGCCAGTCTTCGTTATCAAGAGCAATGGCGATGATGCTGGCGTGGCCGGGGTCGGTTTTGAGAACCACCTGGTTTTGAGCGAGTCTGGCATCGCGCAGAAAATCTGCTATTAAGCCGCCCAGCGGGGGCGTGCTTTCGTCATCTTCAGCTTTGCCCATCTCCTGATAGCCGCTGCCGGTTTTGAAGAGCTGAAGTTCACGCAGGTCGCGCGAGAGGGTGACCTGGGTGGCGGCTATGCCCTGGATTTTCAATTCAGCGGCAAGCTCATCCTGCGTGTAAATTTCTTTGGCACGGATGAGCTTCAGGATCTGTCCCTGGCGATAGCTTTTACTCATACCGCAAGGCTGGCGCGGGCTGCTTTGAGAGCTTCGGCTACGGCTTTGGGGCCAGTGCCTCCCATTACTTCGCGAGTACGCATGCCTTGCTTTGGATCTAAGAACGCCGCCACTTCGGGCGTGAATTCCGGGGCGAAGGAGTGGAGCGATTCAGCGGTCCATTCGGAAGGTTTTTTGCCTTGCAGAACCAGCTTGCCGACAAGCTGGTGGGCTTGGTGAAACGGCACTCCGGAACGGGCCAGGGCTTCCGCAAGATCTGTTGCGACGGTCCAGCTAGCCTCAGCGGCGGCTTCGGGAACGGCGGGCTTGAGGGTCACCGATTCGGCCGTGACGCGAGCCATTTCAAGAGAACCAGAGAGCTGGTCAGCAGCCTGGAAGAGCGGCTGCTTATCTTCCTGCATATCGCGGTTATAGGTCATGGGGAGACCTTTCACCGTGATCATGAGCGCGTTGAGAGCACCGATGACGCTGCCGCACTTGCCGCGGATGAGCTCGAGAGAATCAGGATTTTTCTTTTGCGGCATCAGGCTGGAACCGCTGGTTACACCGTCGCCAAGCTCAATCCAGCCGAACTCTTCAGAGCTGTAGAGAATCCAGTCTTCAGCAAGGCGGCTGAGGTGGAGCATGGCGGTACTGGCGGCGTACAGGAAGTCGAGCACGAAATCGCGGTCGGCGGAAACGTCGAGCGAGTTGGTGGAGACGCGCGCGAATTCCAGATCCCGCGCCATGGCTTCGCGGTTGAAGGGAAAGCCGCTTCCGGCCAGTGCGCCGCTTCCTAACGGAAGGACGTCAATTCGCGCGCGGGCTTGTTTGAAACGTTCGCGATCGCGGCTGAACATATCGAAATACGCGAGCAGATAGTGGGACCAGAGAACAGGCTGCGCGCGGCGCATGTGAGTGTAACCGGGGATGATGGCGCCGGGATATTTTTCAGCGAGGGCCAGCAGGGCTTCGAGCCACTGTTTGAGGAGCGCATCCACACGATCGCATTCATCGCGCAGCCAAAGCCGGGTATCAAGCGAGACCTGTTCGTTTCGGGAGCGGCCGGTGTGAATCTTATCGGCCACCGCGCCCGCCTTTTCCTTGAGCTTGCGGATGACAAGCGTGTGCACATCTTCGTCTGAGGCGCCATCGAAGAACGCGGGCGTTTTGGCTTCCGCGCGGATGGCGACAAGTGCATCGAAGATCTGGCCGCGCTCTTCGGCGGTGAGGATGCCGATATCTTCGAGAGCGCGCGCGAAGGCTTGCGAACCACGGATATCGGCATCGATCAGGCGGCGATCGAAGTGAAGCGAACCGGAGAAGCGCTCGAAGACTTCAGAGGGTCCGGTTTCGAAGCGGCCTCCCCAGAGCTTCATTTCTTGTCTGCTTTCGCGGCTTGCAGTTGGAGTGCGCGGACCTGGATGGGGAGCCCGATCAGGTTGATGAAGCCTCGGGCATCTTTCTGGTCATAATCCGCACCCATGGTGAAGCTGGCGATGGACATGGAATAGAGCGAGAAGGGCGACTTGCGGCTGACAGGCTGCAGGTTTCCTTTATAAAGCCGCAACGTGACTTCGCCGGTGGTGGTTTCGCTCACTATTGAAAAGAAGGCATCCAGGGCTTCGCGCAGAGGCGTAAACCAGAGGCCGTTGTACACCATCTCCGCGTAATCGAGCGCGAGGCGCTGCTTGTAATGCGACGTGTCTTTATCGAGCGTGAGTGCTTCCAGTTCGCGGTGAGCGGCCATGATGAGCGTGCCGCCGGGCGTTTCATAGCAGCCTCTGGATTTCATGCCAACAAAGCGATTTTCGACCAGATCGATACGGCCGATGCCGTTTTCGCTCGCGATTTCGTTCAGCTTTTCCAGCAGCGCCACAGGTGCCAGATGCTCGCCGTTGACGGAGATGGGGTTACCTTTTTCGAAGCCGATGGTGACGTCAGTGGCTTTGTCGGGAGCCTGTTCCGGGCTCTTGGTGATCATCCAAACACGGTCTGAAGGGGCATTTGCGGGGTCTTCCAGTTCGGCGCCTTCGTGAGAGATGTGCCAGATGTTGCGATCGCGGCTGTAAATCTTGGCAGCGGATTGCTGAACGGGAACGTTGTGCGCGG
>JAYTGM010000431.1:0-3925 GCA_043733425.1 Terriglobia bacterium | reverse complement strand
AACTGAAGGCGGCTGGAATTGAACATCTGATTTTGCACGGTTCGTATGCCCGCGGGACGGCTGTTCGCGATTTGTCGGATGTCGACGTGATCGCTGATTTCGACGGAACCAGGAAACAGACGCTGATTGGGAGGGTGAATCTGGAGAACCGCCTCTCGGATATCCTCGGCGTCCAGGCCGATCTCTCTGACAGGAAGATGCTTCGGCCAGAGGTGCTGGAACGAGCGGAGCGCGAGTCTGTTCTTGTCTTTTAGTTCATCATCTGAACGGTGGTTCGGCGATATCGTGGACGCAATAGCGAGGATTGAGGAATTCACATTCGGCATGGATTTTGAAGCCTTTCGCTTGAATCCAATGTTGATCGCTGCTATTGAACGCAAGTTGCCGATCATCAGCGAAGCCGCCACAAGAATGGGAACTGAGGTGGAGCAACAGATTCCTAACCAGCCATGGCGCGCGATCGGCGAAATGGGAAATCACCTTCGCCATGCTTATGAGGGAGTTGATTTGGGCATCATCTGGAACTGCGTCACGGACGATCTTCCGCCGCTTAAAAGTGCGATCTCAGAGTTTATTGAGAGATCCGGAATAAAAACGGGCTAAGAGACACTTCCGCGCAGGGGATCGCGGGTGTATCTTTGAAGAAACGCGATGAGCAGAACCGAACAACTAGAGGAGCAAATCGCAGCGTTGGACGCCGCTGAATTGAGGGAATTCCGCGAATGGTTCGCGGAATATGAAGCAACGGCCTGGGACAACCAAATCGAAAACGATGCGAAGAGTGGAGCACTCGATCGGATGGCCCGGCAAGCTGTTGACGATCATGAGGCGGGACGTTCAACCGAGTTGTGAAGCATCATGCCGCTCCTGACTTCTGGACCTGCTATCGAAACTTGCCCGCACACGTACAGCGGCTTGCGGACCGGGAGTTGGGGCTATTGAAAGCTGACCCTCATCATCCTTCTCTTCACTTCAAAAAGGCTGACCGTTATTGGTCGGCGAGAGTTGGTTTACATTACCGTTCATTGGGGATCCAAGTCGCTGACGGCGTGTTGTGGTTCTGGATCGGCACTCATGCTGAGTACGACAGGCTGATTGGCTGATGCAGGACGGGGTTGGTCGAAGAAGTACGCCGCAGTGGCTTAGCCGCATCGAAACCATGCGGGCCATAGTGGCGGGTACGGCCAATAGACGAGGTAGTCTGGTTGGCAAGTGCGCATATGATCGCAACTCTGCCTTCGCAACAACGGATTGATGAGATCGCGACGGAGCTTACTCCTGATGTAGTTCGGATTCGTTCTAATGTGGCTCCGGATTGGTCGGAGCACCCTGCCATTTATATCCGAGTGCTGCTGGCTGACGATGCGAGCCGCGGGGATCGACCCGCCGATGTAACCGGCCGGGTCCGTACGAAGTTGTTCGACGAATTTGGGCTGGCATCACTAGACCACATCCCGTATTTCCACTTCCGCAGCCAGAGTGAACAGGCCAGATTGAAAGATGCAGCGTGGGAATAGCTCAGGATCTGCTGCAACAGGCAAATCATCTGGCCACGTACGAGGCCTGGGGCGCGCCGTTTCGACTGCCTACTATGCTCTGTTCCATCTGCTGCTGTACGATGCGGCACGGCGCGGATTGGAACGCGCGTTCGACCACGGGCCAATGAAAACAACTTCGCTGGACTACGCCCTGTATTGCCATAGATCTGAACAAAAAAAATGAGGAGCCTTTTCAGAAGGCTCCTCTAGCGTGACGCGGTTAGTTTTAGAAAGTAAATGCGCGGAAGCGGGTTAGCGCGTGAAGCGTTTGCGAAGGCCTTGAGCGACCAACAATATCATCGCTCCGGAAAGCAAAAAGGCCGTAGATGGTTCGGGTGTTGCCGTGATAGCTGCGGGCAGATTACCCGCACCCGTGAAGAGCGCGTCGTGAGTCTCGCCGGAAGCGGTTACGGAGCCTACAATCACGTTCCCGTCCACTTGGCCTGTACCGTTGTAATTGGCATACGGTGCCAGAATGCTGGCCGAGAATTGCATGTTAATACCCACGTTTGTGGTGCTGGCAAAGTTAAACAGAATCTTGGCTCCAGCGCTTTGTGTGCCGCTTGCCTGATTGCCATTAATATACAAACCACCGCCTGTAGCGCTGATCCCGTTTCCGCTCACATTCACCACGGTGGTGGAATTCGCCGGTGTAACGATGTCTAGCGTCGCGTTATTAAATTGTGCCGCGGTCAGGTTGAAAACATTTAGCGTAGAGTTTGTCCCCTTTAGCAAGGTGTTTGAAGGGTTGGAATCCGGTCCAATCGTTCCGTTTTGCGCCAAGCCGCTAAGTTGCGTTGAGTAAGATTTTAAGGTTGTTGCCGCGGATATAAAATCAATACAGTTACCGCCGCAGGAAGCTACTTTCGACCCGCCCCCGTTAAAGTTGAAATTAGCGTTGTTCGATCCAGCAACATATACATTTCCTTTGTTGATGTTATCCGAGCCGCCGCCGGTGATGATCCCAGCGTAAAGAGAGATGGGAGCCGCCGTTAAGCTGTACGGGTCCGAGCTGTTCGGAAGATCAGAGCCAACAGTCAGCCCACTGGACGTCAGGCTTCCGCCGATTGCGACTCTACCGGTAATATCCGGTGCAGCCGAGAAGTTTCCCAGCACAAAGTAGTTGTACGGCAGCGCTACATCGAGAGCGGTGGTGCTCGCGGTGGCAACCCCGACAGAGCAAAAAAAAGCGGCAAGTGAAACCAGTTGTATTTTCATCAATCTTCCCTCTCTCAAGCATCGGGGGTAGACCTGTGTAGAATCAAGCGCTTAGGAAAGATTGAAGATGGCCCGGTACCAGCGCGCGATAGTACTGCCCGTGCTGGTTTCCAAGGTCGAAGAACTACGCCGCTGTGGCTTTTACCGCGTTCTTCCGTAATTCATCCCATGTGTTGCCTTCGGTGAAGATGCTCTAAGTCAGGCACTCCGCGCAATGGCCTCCGTCGGCTTCCTGGACCACTTCAAATAGCAGTTCCGGTAAGCCGAAAGCTAGCACGGCCGCGACGCTGACAGGCAAGGTTCAATCCATTCTGAGGTGACCGAAGCGATCAAGAAAGAGTGAGCGGCTCAAAGCGCTAATGCGAATCGACGTGTGTGGCAGCTTTGGCGCTGCCTAACTCATCGAGCGCGGCCCGGAACCCGGAGGCCAGTTTATCGACAGTGCCCGTTCCCCAGTAATGGAGGAAATAAACAGCTGGCTGACTGGCCGTCATGTGGTTGTGGATGGCGACAACGTTCAGGCCGTTGGCCCTTAGGGCTTTGAGAACGGGGGTGATCTCAGAGGCGAGCATGGCAACATCGCCGGCCACTTCCGCGTTAGTATCGCTGCCGAAGAAGGCTGCCCATGTGTTCAGGCCCATGCGGGCGTTGATTTTCGCGCCCATTTCGGTGAGGTTCAGATCGTCTCGCCCTACGGTGATTTTGTAGACGGCCCCGGTTTGCTCTCCTCCGTATTTTACAATTTGGGCGATTTTTGCAGTGTCCATTGTCCCCGCAACGACATTCGACTGGCTGCCGGTGACGGTGCTCTGATGCTGAACTGTGCCGCTGCCAATGAGGTCAATGGCGGGCTTTGCTCTTGTGGCCAGGTCCTGGGCCTTGCCGTGACCATGGACATGCATGTAAAAGATACGGGGCGATTCCCAGAAGAAGTGGTTGTGCAGGGCGGTGACTTCCAGGCCGTTATTGAGCAGCGCGGACATGACGGGGTTCACTTCATCTTCGAGCAGCACCAGATCGCCCATCATGACATCCTGCCCGCCAGTGCCTTTCGTCATGGCTAGCCAGCCGCCGAAACCAAAGGGCGTTGGGGTGGCGATGCCGTCAATAACCACTTTCAGATCGTTCCTAGGAATGTTGATCTTCAGGACGATGGCTTTGTAATCACC
>JAYTGM010000430.1:0-3925 GCA_043733425.1 Terriglobia bacterium | reverse complement strand
ATCCACCTCCACCGTGTACTGTTTGGTTTCACCCCCCCATGCATTGACCTCGCTCACGCCAGGTACCGTACGAAGATCGTAGCGGACCCGCCAATCTTGCAAGGTTTTTCGTTCCATGAGTGAGGCACCGCCTTCAAGGGTGTACTGCAACACTTCGCCGAAGGCGGTAGCAAGCGGCCCTAAGCGAGGCTCAAGACCGCTCGGGATACGGGAGCGTGCTTCGCTAAGCCGCTCATTGGTGAGTTGGCGGGCCAGGTAGATGTCGACGTTATCGTTGAAGATCACCGTCACCATTGAAAGGCCGAGCTTCGAGATAGACCGGACTACCTGGGTTTTCGGCATGCCGATTAAGGCCGTTTCGATAGGGAAAGTAACTAGCTGCTCCACCTCTGTTGGCGACATACCGGGAGCTTCCGTTGTGACCAAGACCTGATTGTTGGTGAGATCAGGAAACGCATCGATGGCGATATGAAGCATGACGTAAATGCCGCCAGCCAACAGACCAACCATGGAAGCCAGAACAAGCCAGCGGTTTTGCAAGCTGAAAGCGATAATTCGTTTCATCCGCCCTCCAGCGTGCCGCGCAGCATTTGAGACTTCAACAGAAAACCACCCTTTACTACAACCTGATCGCCGGGCTTGAGACCGGCTTTCACTTCCACCTGCCCAGCATCGCGCTCGCCGAGCGTTACGGGCTTTGCTTCAAAGTGATCAGAGTCTTTTCGCACGAATACGACGGTATTGCCATTTATATCCTGCAGTGCCTCTTCCGGCACGAATAGAGCTTCGCGGGTCTGCGGTTCCGGAAACTCGATAGCGGCATACATCTCCGGGCGCAACCGCTGGCCGGGGTTGGGTACCAGCACGCGCGCTTGCAGTGTGCGGGTTGCCGGGTCAAGCTCCTTACCGAGATAGGTGAGAGTGCCATGGAAACGAACCTCAGAGAAAGCTTCGACCTTAACCGATGCGGGCAACCCGATGCGCAGCTTGCCTGTATCCGTTTCATTCACAGAGGCGATTACCCAGACACTGGAAAGATCGGCGATGGTGAAAGCTTCCGTGCCTGTCGATACCACTGCTCCCAGCGTGATGGGCCGTGCGATCACAACACCGGCAATAGGAGAAGTAATCGGCACGGTCTCACTCGCTTCGTCGATGCTGCCGTCCGGGCCGATAGGAATCTGTAGAAACTCGGTAAGGTGAACGCGCTCTTTTTCGACCTGAATCTGAGCGGCTTTCAGGTCAGATTGCGCGCCGACTAAACTGGCCTCCGCCTGTTCCGTTTCCTGCCGGCTGGCGCTCTTCAAGTCAAACAGCCGGTGGTAGCGGTCGCGCTGCACCTGTGCATAGGACAATGCATTCTGGCGCCGGCGGGATTCCGTCAAAGCGGTTTGGTATGCCGCAACGGCTTCGTGTACGTCGTGGCTGTGAAAGCGCCCCAGCACCTGCCCGCGCCGCACAGTGTCACCGATACGAGCGCGCAGTTCGGTGATCCGGCCGTCTGTGATCACACCGACATGAGCGGTTCTTTCCTCATTCATCGATATACGGCCAGACGCATACAGAGTGCCATGAATGGAGCGGCGGTTCAGTGTTTGAAAGGTAAGCCCGGCTCGCTGCTGCGAGCCACTATCCAGTTGTAGCCCTTGCTCGCCTTTCTCGCCAGGCTTTTCGTTCTTTGACCCTTGCTTACCGTCAGTTTGGCCTATGTCTTTCTCACTCTTTGCAGGCTGCTTGTCGTCCTTATTGCCCCCGTGGCAAGCGGCCAGCAGCAGGGCGGCTAGCAAATAGTGAAGCTTCTTCATACGGTGAGTTTCATGGTTTTGTCGGATTTGGAGTTGGCGAGGATTCAGGTGCCATGCTCCCGGGGGCCGCGCCAGTGGCAGTCTGAAGATTGACAACGCTCTGCTGGAACAACGAAAGCGATTGGAAATACAACACTTCAGTATCAAGACGGCTACGCTCGGCATCCAGCAAGCGCAGCAGATCCATGCCGCCTTCTCGATATGCCAAGCGGGCAATGCGCACAGTTTCTTCAGCATCGCGGCGCAGTCCCGGTAATGTCTGGCTAAGGAGGTTGTTGCGGAGCTGGAACTCTTCCTGCGCAGCCGCCACTTCAGCAAGAATTACATTTTGCAAAGCCTGCAAGTTGGCTTTCGCGGTACGGACATCTGCATCGGCAGAGATGATGTTCCCCTGATTACGATTTCGGAATGGGAGCGGGACCGACACTGCGGCGTATACAGTATCCACACCAACCGTGCGCTTGTACCCCACTGATACGTCAGGATCAACTTTTGCGTTGGCGTGCTGGAGTGCCAGGCGTGCCTGTGCTTCGACCACGAGCTGGCGGGCTACCCGCAGCTCATAGCGTGTCTGAAACACTAGCGCCATGGTGGGTACCAGTTGGCTGGCGGGTGCTGCGGAAGGATCATCGAATTCCACCATAGAAAATTCGCTCTGGCCCATTTCGCGAAACAGATTCACACGCGCGCGCGCGGCCTCCTGCGCAGCGTTTGCCGCGGAGAGCACAGCTTTGTTCCGTTCGACCTTGGCCCGGAGGACGTCGGCTTCCGAAACGACGCCCTCTCGCAGGCGGTTATCGCTGTAGGTGACTAAATCCGTGTACGACTGAACCTGCTGTTGCCATGCGCGCCTAATCTGCTCGGCGGCGGCGGCGGACCAATAAGCGGCGGCCACGCGAGAGGCAATCTGGCGGCTCAACAGATCTCGTTCCAGCCCGTATCGATCTTTAACCGCCCCCGCAGCCTCCAGCCGGCGCTGCCGCTTGGCACCGCGCTCCACCAACTGCGAAACGAGCGCATAGTTATCCGGGCTGTTGGCGAATGAGAAAGGGGGCTTTTCCCACGCGCGATAGTTCTCCAGTTGAACGATACCGCGCGGATTTGGAGACAATCCGCTTTGGATGCGCAAACCTTCCGCAGACTGAATCCGTGCGTCTGCGGCGTTCAGTAGTGGGTTATTTTGCACAGCTTTGGCGAGCGCATCGGCGTAAGTTAATCGCACTTGCGAAAAAGAGGGAGACGCTAAAAGCAATAACCCAATCACGTTGAGCCAGTTTTTTCTAAAAATCTGCATATGTATGGGCTCAGCGGAGACGCTCCAGGTGCGTCCGGGAGCTTGTTCCGCGAGTGCAATACTGCCCTTCGCCACCTCTTATCGTCTTAGGGTTGGCGGTCGAGCCATAACGCAAGACGTCTTCGTATTGGATTCAGATGGCATGAATGTGGATTCGTTTTTCGGGTTAGTACTTCAGGTGGGGTAGGTAGCCTGGTGTATGCGAACCAGGACCCGGATTTCACTGTGTTTCAAGTGATGATCAGCGCTGCCCAACGTTTCTCAAACTAAAGGGTGATGGCCCGCCTGGTTCCAACGCCGTTTGCCTTTCAGCAGCAGGACGAGCGAGCTTCATGCGTACGGGCGGCAAACGCCGCTGCGGCAATCCGTGATGGGAACCGCGCTCTTATAAACTTCCAGATTGGAAAGAGGACCCCAGTTCCCGGCGGCGGGCTGGAATGACTGTGAGACAAGATTTCCCAAGGAGGAGATCTGGTAACCGCCCAGTAAAGCGTCTTCTAATCGGTTCGAGTTTCCCTGGAATCGCTTTCCCTTACCCGCCGGCAATCCCACAAAGCTGTTGAAGCTGAGGCGATGAACCGGAATCGCGGTACGCGGCTTGTAGTCTTCAAAGCGATTTAGCTCCTTGCTCGGCTTGGCGAGCGTTCCCGTATTAAGTCCCGCGGGCTGAAGGTCGGGCGCGAATAGCTCAGCCAGATACAACACGCTGTCGCGGAGGGTGTTTCGCCGATGCGGAGGTTTCATTTCGGTGGCCGGTACCCGCTGCGCCCACTGCAAGGCGAGATGCTGTCGAGTTAGTCCTTGAGTGCGCCGTTGTAGCGCAGCA
>JAYTGM010000429.1:0-3945 GCA_043733425.1 Terriglobia bacterium | reverse complement strand
ATGCAGGCGGTCTTCTAAGTAGGTAAACACTAATTATCTTTCACTTTCAAAATCATCACGGTCTGATCATCGAAGCGCACCGTGTTGTAGCGGTCCAGGTCAGCAAACACCGCATCGACTATATCCTGCGGGGATTGATAACAAGCGCCACCGATCAGCTTACCCAAACGCTTGCGGCCGTACTCTTCGCCCTGCGGACTCATATGATCTGAGATGCCGTCCGAGTAAAGCACGATGGTATCTCCGGGCTGGGTCTGGAACGTAATTTCGTCATACTCACGATCTGGAAACAGGCCTAACGGCACACCGGCTACGGACGCTTCAATCATCTTGTCTTTGCGGCAAATCATGGGCGGCGTACCACCGGCGTTCGAAATGTGAAGCTCGCCCGAATGCGGGTGCCAGAGCATGATGAGGAGCGTGACAAAGCGCGCTTCCACTTTGCGGGCGACAAGGGCGTCATTCAGCGCTTTCATCAGGTCAGAAGGCCTGCGGCGTCTTGGGGCCAGCGTGCGCAACAAGCCATCAAGCACTGCTCCATAGAGGGCCGCGGCGACGCCCTTGCCGCTGGAATCGCCGAACGCGATAACCATGTGCGGCCGCGTGTGCTTGGCATCGGTATGTTCGAAAAAGTCGAACAGGTCGCCTGAAATTTCGCGCGCGGGCCGCAAGCCGATTGCGACATCCAGGCCGGAAATTTCGGGTGCCTCCGTGGGCAGCAACACGGCCTGCAGCTCGCCGGCTACCTGCAAATCTTCCTGCAAGCTGCGTTCCCGCGCGGCCAGTTCGGCGTAGAGCTGGGCATTTTCCACTGAGATGGCAATCTGGGGAGCAAGCAGGCTTAGTGTGCGCATATGGTCATCGGTGAAAAAGCCGATGCGATTGCTTTCCAGATCCATCACGCCCAGAATGCGGTCGCGAATGATGAGAGGAATGGCTACTTCGGAGCGGATGTCCGGGTGTGAGGCAATGTAACGCGGGTCCGTCGCGACATCGTTCACGCGCAGCGCTTCGCGGGATTGCGCGGCGGTGCCGGTAATGCCCTTGCCCATGGGTACGTTATCGATGTTGACGCGCTCGTCATAGCGCAGACTCATTTTGTGGCGCAGGAAGTTCTGGGTTTCATCCAGCAGCAGGATGCTGAAGGCATCGTAATTGATCAGGCCGCGAATGGTGGATGCGATCTTATTCAGCAGGTCTTCCAGTTCCAGGATGGCGGTGAACTCCTGCGAAATGCGGCCCAGCGTCTTCAGTGTGCGGTTCTGCCGTTCGGCTTGGCGATACAAACGCGCATTATCGATGGCGGTGGCGACGCGCGCGGCGATCAAGCGCAACATGGCACGGTCATATTCGCTGTAAGCACCCACGCGCGTGGACTGCACATCGATGACGCCCACCAGTTTCTGCCGTGTGATCATCGGGACGGCAAGTTCGGCGCGCACGGCGTCGAGCGAGTTGAGGTACCGCGGATCTTGACGCACATCCTCAACCAGCACCGGTTCGCGCGTGGCGGCGGCGGTTCCCGTGATGCCCTCGCCCAAGCTAGCCGCAAAATTTTTCACCACTTCTTCGCGATGCCCGATGGCGAAACGGATGCGCAGGTCCTTCTTCTTTTCGCTATAGAGGAGGATGGCGAAGAGCTCATACTGGAGCACCTTGCGCACGTAGGAGGCGACGTTTTCCAGCAGCTCATCAAGGTCGAGCGACTGCGAGGTGGCGGTGGAAACTTCGAGCAGAAAATCGAGCAGTTCCGACCGTTCGCGGAACGGCACGCCGGATTTAGGCGCGGCTGGCATCGACAATCTGAACGCCCGCGCTTGCCCCGATTCGGGAAGCGCCAGCAGCCACCATTTTGCGAAAATCTTCCAAGGTGCGGATGCCGCCCGAGGCCTTGACGCCCATGGCGGGGCCGACCGTGCGGCGCATCAGTTCCACGACGGGAACAGTGGCACCGCCTGAGGCGAAACCGGTGGAGGTCTTCACGAAATCCGCATTTACCTGTTGCGAAAGCTGGCAGGCGTGGATGATCTGTTCTTCCGTAAGAAGCGCTGTTTCGAGAATGACCTTCACCGTGGCACCACGTGCGTGCGCCGCGGAAACTACTGCGCCGATATCGTCGCGGACGAGCGCCGGTTCGCCAGAGCGCAACGCGCCTATATTGATCACCATATCGAGTTCGCGCGCGCCTTCGCCGACCGCGATTTCAGATTCGGCAACCTTGGCGGCAGTGGATGTGGCACCGAAGGGGAAGGCAATCACCGAACAGACTGCAACGGCGGACCCGGCGAGCGCGCGCGCGACGGCGGGCACCCAGCAGGGATTCACGCACACGCTGGCAAAGCCATACTCCAGCGCTTCCCGGCAGACGCGTTCAATATCGGTACGCACGGAATCGGGTTTCAGGATGGTGTGGTCAATCAGGGCGGCGATCTGGTTATTTAGCAAGTGCAAAACTCCAATCATCGTACAATTTCGTAGGTATCTTTATAGTGAGCAATATATAGTGCGTAATCTATTGAGCATTTTTGTAAGGGTTACCTTCGCCTTGCTCGGCAGTGCCTGCATTTTGGCGGCGCACCCAATGGGCAATTTTAGCGTTAACCACTACGTTCGTATTGAAGTGGGACAGCCAGCGACCAATGTACTGTTCGTTTTGGATCTGGCCGAATTGCCGAGCTTTGAACTGATGCAGCGGTGGGGCCTGCAGGCTAGTAGTCCACGCGCGGACCTGCAGCGGAAGGCCATCGCGGAAGCGAGAATTTGGGTTCGCCAACTGCAGTTTAGCGCGAATGGCAAGCGCGTTACGCCCATTTATGAAAGAGGCGAACTAGTGGTAGCCGATGGAGCGGGCGGTCTGCCCGTGATGCGCATCAATTCCCACTTGAAGCTGGCGGCGGAGCCTGGGACGCTGGCGTACTCTGACCAGACGTATCCGGATCGCACTGCGGGCTGGAAGGAAGTGGTGGTGGTGGCTCGCGGGGGTGCGTTGCTGGAAAAGAGTTCGGCCAGCACGACGGAACGCAGCGAGGCTCTGGCGGCGTATCCGCAGGACCCTTCCGTTTCACCACCTCAGGATCTGACGGCGACGGTGCAATGGAAAGGCGCACCGGGCGCGGCACCGGTTGTGGTGTCTGAAGCTGCGAAACCGTTGGATCGTGTGCCGGCAGATCGTGTGCCCGCAGATCCTGTGTCGGCAGATCCTGTGCCCGCACAAGCACCTGCTCTTGCGGCTCAAGCACAACCGGCCCCGGCGGCTGCTCCGACTGCCTCTACCGTTGCCGAGCCGAACTCGATGGGCCAGGTGAGGCGCGGAGATTTTCTTTCGAAGGCGTTGCAGGGCCGGGAGATCGGTTGGGGCCTGGGGCTGATTTGCGTAGCCGTATCCTTCTGGTTCGGAGCGCTGCACGCTTTGGAACCGGGGCATGGCAAGACCATGGTGGCGGCTTATCTGGTGGGGGAGCGCGGCACGCCGAAGCATGCAATTCTGCTGGGCGGCATGGTGACGTTCACTCATACGGTAAGCGTTTTTGTGCTGGGGCTGCTGACCATGTTTCTTTCCCAATACATCATGCCGGATGTGATTTCGAAGTGGCTTGGAGTGATTTCGGGGCTCACGATTGTGTGGATCGGCGGGCTGCTGCTGTATCGCCGATCGCGATCCCTGGCTAAGGCGGCACATGTTCGTGCACCTGAGGAGACAGCACCGCGTCGTTCACACTCACATGATCATGGGCGTACCTTTCATGTCCATACAGATCGTGTCCATACGCATGGGCCCGCGGTGGCAAGCCACAGCCACTCGCATGGGGGCATGACGCATACGCACGATGGAAATTCGCACAGTCATGTCATTGAGGGTGAGATTTCGATGAAGAGCTTGATTGCGCTTGGCGCAAGCGGCGGGTTGGTTCCCTGCCCTTCCGCATTGGTGTTACTGCTGGCGGC
>JAYTGM010000428.1:0-24795 GCA_043733425.1 Terriglobia bacterium | reverse complement strand
CCCATGCAGAGATGGCGATGGAGCATCCACTCTGGGCAGAGCAACACCCGGACGATTGGTGGAGCGCTGCTTGTGAAGCCGTGCGTGGAGTGCTCAAGCAGACCGGTATTAAAGGAGACGCCGTCAGGGGAATTGGACTTTCCGGGCAGATGCATGGGCTGGTACTTCTGGACGAGGCTTATCAGGTAATTCGCCCCGCGTTGATCTGGTGCGACCAGCGTTCGCAGCCGCAGGTTGACGCCATCAACGCCAAAGTGGGCAAAGAGCGCGTGGTGGGATACACAGCAAACCCCGTACTGACCGGGTTCACGCTTCCGAAACTGCTGTGGGTGCGTGACAACCAACCGGAGCTTTATGCGCGTGTGCGGCACATGCTTCTGCCGAAAGATTACATTCGTTTCAAACTGACCGGCGAACTGACAAGTGACGTTTCGGATGCCAGCGGCACCGCTTTGTTCGACGTCGTAAACCGGCGCTGGGCTTTCGATTACGCGGACGAGTTGGGCGTGAACCGCGAGATACTGCCGCGCGTATATGAATCGAGCGACGTAAGTGGCACGGTAAGCGGTGAAGGCGCGCGCTTGACCGGCTTGCGCCAGGGCACTGCTGTGGCGGGCGGCGCGGGCGATCAAGCGGCAAGCGCGGTGGGGAACGGAATTGTGGAACCGGGGATTGTAAGCTGCACGCTGGGTACTTCTGGAGTGGTGTTTGCGCACACAGAACAGGCGGCTTACGATGCGGCGGGCCGCGTCCATACTTTTTGCCATGCAGTCAAGGGCAAGTGGCATGTGATGGGAGTGACTCAGGGCGCTGGGCTGAGCTTGCAGTGGTTCCGGAATCAGCTTGCCCCTGGAATTAGTTATGACGATCTGATGGCTGAGGCGGCCACCTCTCCCGCGGGGGCGAAAGGGCTGTTCTGGTTACCTTATCTGATGGGAGAGCGCACGCCTCATTTAGATTCGACGATTCGCGGCGGATGGATAGGCTTAACGGCAAGGCACACGCGCGCCGATCTGATTCGCGCAGTGGTTGAGGGTGTGAGTTACAGCCAGCAGGACGGGCTGGAGATTATAGAAAATCTGGGCGTGCCGGTGAATTCAGTTCGGGCTTCAGGCGGGGGTGCGAACAGCCCGTTTTGGCGTCAGATTCTGGCCGATGTATTCAACAAGCCGGTGGTGACTCTGGAAAGCCAGGAGGGCTCTGCCTATGGCGCGGCGCTGCTGGGGATGGTGGCGACTGGCGCATTTTCATCGGTGCCGGAAGCTTGCCGTGTGGCGGTTCGTGAAGTGGATACGGTGCTGCCCAGAGCGGGCGCGGTTTCAGTTTACGCAAGTGGGCATAAGACTTATCAGAAGCTTTATCCGGTTTTGCGGAGCGCAATATAAGCCAAAATTCCGAACAGCCCAACGGCAACCAGCAAGGGTGCCAGGAAGAACGCGATTGCAATGGGGAATGCACCGCTTGCTATCGGCCTTGTGGCACGCAGCCGGTTGGCGCGATCTTGTTCGAGACTGACTAAATCGCGAGTGAGCGACAGGCCGGAGACTAAGCAGCAGATCGCCAAGGCACCAGCTGCCCATCGCGGATTTTGAGTCAGCATGGTGGGCAGAATTGAGGCTACTAAAAACATCTGGCAGACGCGCACTCTGAGGACTTGCCTGATCATTGCGTAAGTGAGCGGTAATGCGGGGAACTCCATTGTCACCGTGTCCAGAGCACGCGCTGCCTTAGCAGTTGAAGAACTCGCATTCACCACGATCGCTTCCGCACAGCCCCGCCAAATAGCGAGATCGGAACTTGAGTTACCGGCGTAAGCGAACTCACGGCCATATCGTGCCGCCAGCGTTCCCAGCTTGCTCGAGCCCTTCTGATTTTCATGCCCGTCGCTGCCGATGATGAAATCGAAGATGGGAAGATGCATTGCAATCGCGTCCGCAATCAACTGATCTGAAGCGGTCGCGAGCACCACGGTGCGGCCTTGCTCGTGTTGTGCACTAACCCAGTCGACAAATTCCTGGTTGTAAGGGAGGAGCGCCACGTTGAGTGTCACACGGTTCGAGATCTCCCGTTTCATGTGTGCTTTGCCTTGCATCAGCCACACGGGCAGAGCGAACGCCAGCCATGGTTTGCGCTTCAGCAGAAGAGCGGCGGATTCGAACAGTACGTCTGTGCGGATTAGCGTTCCGTCCAGATCAATGCAAAGCGGGCGCATCACTTGGCAGCGGGATTGAGCGTGATCAGCGCCGCCATGGTTTCGATACCATCCCACAGGTTCTGCAACCGCAAATTTTCATTTGAGCTGTGCTGGTTGTTGTCATGGTTTGCGATGGGAATGCCGATTGCCGGCGTGTGCAGAACATCCGTGAACAGATACAACGGGACGCTGCCGCCAAGTGTAGGTAACGCGACTACGGGCCCGCGCGCCGCCTTTACAGCTGCCAGAACTTTGCGGGAGACGGGCAGGTCCATTGATGTTCTTGCGGCGTTGTAACCGTCTTTGCGTATCAGAGTTGCAATCTTCGGGTGCGTCAGGCGCATATCCAGGTCGGGCTCAGCATCGGTCACAAAATATCCCTGTTTGCGGATGTGCGCGGCCAGGCGGTCAAGCTCCTGTTTGTAATCGGTGCCTTTCACCAGCCGCAGGCCGATATCGGCTGTGGCTGTTGCGGGTATCACGTTGCGGGCGGTGGCACCCACGGAGGCGCTGGCGAAACCTTGAAGGTTGAGCGCTGGCTCTGTAATGAGGTCGTCAAGAAGCCGGCCTGCGCCTTCTGTCCTGGCTAAACCGAGTTCATGCATCAGGTCTTTATCGTTCACAGGCGCGTCATGGATCGCTTTGCGTTCCGTGGGGCCTAACGGCTCGATACCATCATAGAAACCATCGATCAAAACGTGTCCGTCATCGTCCTTCATGGATGCCAAAAGGCGCGCCAGCATCATG
Organism: Terriglobia bacterium; assembly: GCA_043733425.1. Classification (GTDB taxonomy): domain Bacteria; phylum Acidobacteriota; class Terriglobia; order Bryobacterales; family Bryobacteraceae; genus JALYXI01. The sequence goes on along the minus strand of JAYTGM010000428.1, from coordinate 21,854 downwards.
GCCGGATTCGGTGCCCAATTGCCATAGTGGCCGCTGTGCAGTTCGCGATTGGGACCGTAGACGGTGAGAGACGCGGATGCCACACCGCGCGCACCGAAGTAGATTTGTTGGCGGCGGCTTTGATCCACAGGGCCATCGCAAATCAACCAGAGATCCGTTGTGAGTTGCGGCTTATACTTCTCAAGGATGGCTTGCAGGTGCGGCGATCCGGCCTCTTCTTCTCCTTCGAAGAAGAAACGTAGGTTGACTGCGGGCTTGGCTCCCGCATCGAGAGCTGAGAGGATTGCCTGGATAGGCGCTTTATCGTCAGATGTGGACCGGCCGTAAAGACGGTCACCGATCAGAGTGGGAGTGAAGGGAGCGGTCTTCCATTTGGCGGGCTCAACCGGCTGGCCATCGTAGTGCGCATAAAAAGTAAGGGAGTGAGTGGCACCAGGAACCGCGATTTCGCCGAAGACCACTTTCGGAGCACCGGAAACTTCAAGCAACTGAGTTTTCACCCCGCGCTTGCGCAACGCGGCGGCGATGTATTCGGCGTTGCGATTCAGGCCCGCGGGGTCTGCCGCAACGTTCGGGATGGCTACCAGTTCCTCAAAGCTCTTGAGGATTTCTTCGCGATGCGCCGCAGTGTACGTCCGCACCTGACAGGTGGCTTGCGCAGTAAGGAGCGCTGTGAAAGCAGCGAGCTTGAAGATCATCTCCGCTCAGTTTAAATCAGCGCGAGAGGCTAAATACGGTTTTGCCCGCTTCCGGCGCAGTCACAGCTAGATTGATATCGCCCTGCTTGCCTGGTTTGAGGTTCAGTTTGCCGCCATCCGTGGTTAACTCCGCGCCATTTAAGGCAACGATGCGAGTGGTGTTGAGAGGCAAGCCTCCTTCCGGAAGGACGTTGCGCTCGGAATCTTTCCAAACGAACTCACTCCAGAGATCGCTCGTGAAAACGGCGCGGGCACGCTGCGATTCCAGCACCGTCAGGCCGCTATCTGTATAACGCACTGTTTCGCCGCGCGGAATCACCAACAGGCGGACTTCCGTTTCACTCACAGCGCCGCCGCTTAGTTTCAGAACGGCAGTGTGCAAGCCGGGCGCGGCACGGTCCGCGAACACACGCACCGTAATATCACGCTCGCTGGAGCCCGCCACGACCACTTCGGTTCTGGGCTGTGTGAATTCCAGCGAATCGCCTGCAACGCTCAGGACGAAGGTGCGGATTTCGGGGGAGTTGTTCCGCACAACAATGCTCAGGTCGCGGCCCGATTTTTGATCGACAGGGATAAGCGGTGGATCGAGCGCCAGATCGAAACCGTTACCTAAATGCCGGTTGATGGCTTCGCGGATTCGCAGCGTAGCGGGGCGCAAGAGCTGCAGGCGCGTGTGGCTGACTTGAGCGCCGCCGGTTTCGAGCGCTAACTCGACATGGCTTCCGTGAAGGGCCGTGGGCGGAACCGTAAAACTGTATTCCACCTCATTCGGAGATTTGTTCCGGGCTTCTGCCTTGAACCAAGCTGGCGCAATCAGGCGCGAACGCTTCGCCACCTCTTCGGATGAGAAAGTTGCCAGCAGAGTATTTCTTTGCCCGATTGTGAGCACCTTGCGGTCACTGAAGAAAGCCGATGTTTCAGGAGCGGTGAGTGCCAGACCCACACGTACCCGGTGCGTGGGACCGGTACCGGCGGGAATGGGCAGCCGGACCCGCCCGGCGCTAGCGTCCCAATCGAAGGCGCGCGGCTTGCCTGCTGCCAGATAAGGTCCCGCCGGTTCGCTTGCCAGATGGAGTACGATTTCGCTTGCGGAAGGCGCTGAAAATTCCATGGCCAGAAGGCCGTTTTCATATTCCAGCCTGGTGAGTTCAGCCGTCGCGTAGACGATGGTCTCGGCATTCCCAAACGATCCGCACGCCGCGCAGGATTGCGCTTTTGCGAGCGGAACATTAACCGGGAGCCAGAGCGAATCGCGCGCGGGGATTGTGATCTCAGGCAGTTTGATGGATTGCTTGGCGGGCGGATAAAACACGCGGAGTTCGCCCCGAAAATCCGCTGCTCCGCGATTGATGAGGCTGACCACGGATGCGGCAACAGGATCGGGGGTGGTGAATTGCCGGGCCGAGACAGCGTCGGGCATTTTCGCTGCCGCCAAGTGTACGGGCTGTTCGTTGTTGAGGGTCCCTAAGAGGGGCTCCCACTGCCTGTGCAGTTGCACGCTGCGGCGGAGTGCCGCAAGAAGCGGCTGCTCTTCACCCGTAAAGGAAATTGCACCCCGGCGCAGGCCTGCGGAATTGGTGGATTCCACGTCAATCCACAAAATGGTTCCGGCTTGTTTTTCGAAAGCGGCACGCGAGAGGGCAAGCCCTTGTATATCGATGGCGGAAATACGAACAACGGGCTGCGGCGCAGCAGCTTGCCCAATCCAGCGCACAGGCCCGCCGTGCGCTTCTGTCATGGCGTCAAGCGAGGCGCGAAGGGCTGCGGAAGGCGCGTCTGTCAGAATCCATGCTGGCATTTCTAGTTGACGCGCGATTCCTAAAATGTTTTTTAAGTCAACCGAATCCGGCAGGGCGACACACCCGACGCCGATGTTCTTCATCCATACCAGTTCGCGTTCCCACAACTGGCGCGGCATGGCAGGGTAGGGAAGCTCCACGCATTGGGCGAGCGGAGCGTTGGCGGCACCAGCCGCTGCCGCACAGAAAAAAAGCAGCAGCCCGATTCGCATTATGAATGCGCTGATTTTCGCAACCGGTAATCTTCCACAAGCGGCATCTTGATAACGGTACACATTTCAAACAGACGCGAGCGGGCCCGCTGGCCGATACGGTCAGTTAACGAAACACGGTAATCGAGCTTACCCGCATTGGGCGCGGCACGTTCGGCATCCGTCAAATTGGTGGTGGCAATCAGCGTTTTGCGGTGGTTGCAGCGGTGCGTCACGATGGCGGTGACGGTATCCTCCACCCAATCGGTTACGCGGTGTGCTCCCAGATCATCCAGCAGGAGGATTTCGGCATCGAGAGCCACGCGGTAAGCCTCTTTATCGCTGATGCCGGATTCTTTCGAATAGCCGGAACGGATGCGATCCAGAAGGGTTTGGTAATCGAAGAACAGGCCTTCGTGTCCTTTCGCCATCAGAGCGCGCAACGCTGCGACGGCCAGATGCGTTTTCCCGGTGCCGGGGTCGCCCATCAAAAGCAGGCCGGGCTTTTTGGGATCGGGATAAGTGCGTTGAAAGGCGCGCACCATCATCAGCACGTCCGCCAGTTCACGCGACGCCATAGGATTGTCACGCGGCAGGATGAAATTATCGATCGAAGCCTTTGAGTAAAGCGGCGGAATCTGCGAACGATCTTCTAAAGTGGCGGCGCGTTCCAGAACCACACAATCGCAACGGGAAGCGCCGGAGATTTCATTCTGTTCGGAAATGATCCAGCCCGTTCCATGACACACGGGGCATACGGGTGGCTCCACGATTTCGATTATACGACCCGCTTATACGACCCGCGCCTTGCGCGGGACGTACGTCACGATGCGGCGCGTCAGGATGTCTGCCGCCTGGACCAGTGCGCGGTCGTTGAGTGCGATGACGCGGATATCGCTGGGAGACAAATCCGCTTGGGCCCAGAGCGCCAGGCTGAACCAGCGCGGGTCGTAATAAGACCACCATTTCACGCCTCGCCAGCGGTTATTGCGGAAGATAGCAAGGGCCCAAGCCTGTGTGGTTGCGTAATCGCGGCTCACCACTTGCGAGGGGCGCATGGAAAGGGCGGTGAGTTGAGCGGGGTCATCCAGATCACAAATTGGGGTGTCATCGGGCAGGGAAAATGTGGCGATGGCCCGCCTGCTTCCGGGTAGGGCTGGGCTTGCGCGCAACATGGTCTCGCTCCATTCCGGGAAGCGGCCGAACGCTTCCGCCATGGCGCCAGCCTCTGAATCACCGGCGTAAAACGCGGAATAGTGGTCAGGGTTATCGGCGCGTCCGTTGCCTTGCGGCGGTGTGTAAAGCGCACCGCCTGGCTGATCTACATCACCGCCGACGAGATAGGGAAACACGCGATAGAGCAACAAGACGGATTAAGCGAATGCACCTTGCACGATGCCGTCGATGGCGCGGATGACCGGTGCCGCGCCGCGGAGAGCAAGCACATCAATGGGGCGCGCGCCGCCCAGCAGCGGCTCCGAACCAGTCAGCCATTGTGCAGCCGCTTCCGGTTCGAATACACGGACAATGCGGGTCAGAATATCGTGCAGATCTACAATGCGGCGGCCCATTTCCGCGCTCACCGGTTCCTGATTGGAGCCCCAACGCGAAACCTGAGACCGATCGGCGTCCAGCAGGCGAGCGGTTTCGTTGGTGCCGACCGCTTCCACAAGCCGCGCCAGTAATGGCCGAACATCGGCCAGAAGATTCGCACCGCGCTTAAACGACAGAATGTCCGCTGACTTCCGGGGTTTGGCCGGAAGGGGCATTGGAGAAATTGGGTAACGAAATCCCATACGAAAAGTATACCTCAACAGTTGATGTTGAGTAAACAGCTATTCTATGACAAGCAGCAGCGTTCCCGCATCTACGGTGTCATTTTCTTTGGCGTGCACTTCAGCAACCCGCCCGGCACGCTGCGTCTTCAGTTCGTTTTGCATCTTCATGGCTTCCACCACAATTAAGCCTTGACCCACTTCAACCGGATCGCCCGCCACTACCAGAATTCGCACCACCTTTCCCGGCATGGGCGCCTTGATTGTGGAGCGTCCATGCGTTTGTCCCGCGGCGGATGCCGGATTCCATTTGCGAGGGTCGGCAAGTACTCCGGAATAACGAACACCCGCGATGGAAACGGTTTCGCCATCCAAGCGGGCTTCGAAGACGCGATTGTCATCCAGAACAAGAAAGACGCCTGGTTCCACTTCGTGGAGCTGTGGCATTAGCGCAACAATCCTTCGCGGCCAGTTCTGCGCCAATTGCTGTTGGCACTGGAACTGAGCGCCGCCTGCTTAGGACGCGCTTGCTTGGCGACCTCTTGTGCCAGACTCTGGCGGTCCGCACGCACGGGATTTCTCCGCGCGAAGAAGCCATCCAGAAACCCTGTTTCCAAATTACCGGCGATAAACTCCGGGTCCGCCAGCAGTTCGCGGAAGAAGCTGAGATTCGTCGCGATGCCGCCCACGTGGTACTCGCCGATGGCACGCAGGCAGCGTGCGATGGCGTGTTCGCGCGTTCCGGCCCAGACGGCAAGTTTCGCCAGCATGGGGTCGTAATCGATCGGCACGGTCCAGCCCGGATACACACCTGAATCGAGCCGGACGCCGGGACCTGCCGGTTCGGCTAAAGAAGTGATTTTTCCCGGCGAAGGAAAGAACTGATTGTCCGGGTCTTCCGCATAGATGCGGCACTCGACAGCCGCCCCGTTCCAGCGGACATCACGCTGCGTAAAGGGAAGCCGCGCACCGGCGGCAATGTCAAGCTGCAGGCGCACCAAATCAAGGCCGGTCACCAGCTCGGTAACCGGGTGTTCCACTTGCAGCCGCGTGTTCATTTCCAGGAAAAAGAACTTGCGATCGCGATCGACCAGAAACTCCACCGTGCCGGCATTTGTGTAACCGGCCATTTGCGCAACGCGAACGGCGGCTGCGCCCATGGAATCGCGCATTTCGGGGTGGGCGGCCACCAGTGGGGAAGGGCATTCCTCAATCACCTTTTGATGGCGGCGCTGGATGGAACACTCCCGCTCGCCCAGATGCACCATGTTGCCGTGCCGGTCGCCCAGTAGCTGAATCTCAATGTGGCGCGGATGCTCAATCAGCTTTTCCACGTAGATGGAAGCATCACCGAAAGCGCGGCCCGCTTCGCTGGAAGCGTCGCGAAACGAACTCTCCAGGTCGGCTTCCCGGTTGACGCGGCGCATGCCCTTGCCTCCGCCCCCCGCAACAGCTTTCAGCATGACGGGGTAACCCGCGTCGCGGGCGAATCGCAAAGCTTCGCCGGGATCGGTAAGGCCGTCCCGGGTACCGGGAACGATGGGCGCTCCAGCGCGATCAGCTATTTCGCGGGCTCCGGTCTTTGAGCCCATCTGCCGGATGGCCATGGATGACGGCCCGATGAACACCAGACCGGCTTCTTCGCAGCTTTGTGCAAACGCGGCGTTCTCGCTTAAAAAGCCATAACCCGGGTGAATGGCTTCGGCTCCGTTGCATTTCGCTGCATCGATAAGAGCCGCGGCGTCCAGGTAGCGCGGCACTTCTACAGCTTCATCAGCCTTGCGCACGTGGAGCGCAGTGCGGTCAGTGCCTGCATAGACGGCTAAGGATCGGATACCCATCTCACGCAAAGTTCGCTCAATGCGAACTGCGATTTCGCCTCGATTCGCGATCAGGACTTTACTGAATTTCACCGGAGGCGGCAGAGCGGGTCTCCAATCACAATGTTCATCCAGCTAATGGCAGGCATGGCGATGTAGTAGCTTTCGCCCAGCGTGCGACCGCTAAAATAAGCGGGAAACAGGTAATCCGGCCGCGCGATCAGCTCCAGGTACGGCTCATAAACATGGCCCGACGCGCCGGTCGCGCCGCCTTGCACCATATCAGCGGTAAGCGTCTGGGGCGAGTTTGCAAACCAAGTGGACGGCGCGTCGCTCCAGGTACCGATGTTCCAGGAATCAGGAGGTTTGGCGAATGTGCGTGCGTTGGTGGAAACGTACTCGTTCGTAATGGCGCCCGGCAGGAACTCAAAACCGAGATCGCGGCGATGGCGGTCCGGGTCATTTGAGCCCCAGGAGGCATAGCCGATCACGTTCTTCTGGTCATACAGAATCTTAGCGGTGTCTTCCAGCAAAACGCGCTCATGGGGCAGGGCGCGCGCCGCGGAACGCAGCCACTGGTTTCCGGGTGTGTTGTTGTCCGCGCGCATATCCAGAACCAACGTGCCGGTGTTCTTGGCGGCCAGCGAACGGTCGATCAGCCCTTGAACATCCTCAAAGGAATAACCGGCGAGCCGGGTGACCAGATAAATAGGGAATTTGGGATGCCGGAATGGTTCAGAAACCTGCATGAAGTAAGGGTTCTTAAGTGCACCCTTCACGGGCCAATCCAGCCCATGAAGCCGCCCGTACAACGCCGCTAGTTCGGAATCGACAGAGGATGCTTCCGATTGCATTTGTTCCAGTGTGCCTTGTATTTTGAGTGGCACGCCCAGAGTGGTAACAATGTACAGAACTCTGTCTGTTAGCTGGTTTTTCTTGAGAAAGGCAGTGATGGGTTTCTGGACGCTCTGTTCAAACGTTTCGCGTGAAATTTCTTCCTCTAGCGGCATGCTTAACCGGCACACCTGAGTGAGGGGAATTTCCCGTTTCTTAATATAGTAATCGCCAATACGGCGGCTGATCAGCGACCTCTGATTTACCACCAGCAAAACGTCCGCGCCGGTTTGAGCCACCGCCTGGCCCGCCAAAAGCGTGAGCGTACCCGTCAGAAGCGCGAGTGCACCCAAGCCGCCAAATTGCATACTGCTACAATACCCCTAACCTGTGATTCGGCACGGTGGGCATGGATTTCGATCAATTACACACGTTTCTCGAAATCGTCCGGTTGAAAAGCTTTTCGAAAGCGGCTCAAACCTGTTTTCGTACTCAACCTGCGATCAGCGCGCAAGTGCGCCAATTGGAACAGGAGCTGAAGACAGACCTGTTCGAGCGTTTTGGCAGCCGCATTTCACTGACAATTGCGGGGAAAATTTTTTCCGAATACGCCGAACAGATTCTTGATTTAAGGCGCCGCGCGCAGGATTCGCTGCACGAACTGGAACTGGTTCCACGCGGGGAACTGGTGATTGCAGCCAACGAAGCTACTTGTATCTACGTCTTACCCCAGGTCTTTTCCGAATATAAAAAGCAATTCCCTGGCGTGCAGTTGCAGGTCAACCGCTCATTCGGGGGCCGGGTGGTGGAAGCGGTGATGGAAAACGTGGCGGATTTCGGACTCACTCAACTGCCCACTCCGGAAAAACGCGTTCAAGTGGTAGACATTTATCGCGACGAGATCCGGGTGATTGTGCCTGCCGGCCATCCCCTGGAAAAGCTGACTTCGCTTACCAGTGGACAGGTTGCGGATTACCCGTTGCTGCTGCCAAAATCTGGCACTACACGCAGCCGTTTGGACCGCTGGTTCGAAGAGGTGGAAGACCGGCTGAATATCTCAATGGAGCTTGATTCCACTGAAATGATGAAGCGGTTTGTGATGGCTGGGCTGGGAATTTCCTTTCTTGCCGTCTCCAATTGCAAGGAAGAACTTGCCTCTGGCAAGGTGCGGGCGTTGCCACTGGCACCGGAACCGATGTTTCGCAATTTGGGTTTGATTTACCGCAAAGATAAAGCTCTTTCGAAGGCGGCCTTAGGTTTTATCCACGTTATGTTGGAACATTTCGGCGCGCAGGACTCGACGGCCGCGAATACAGTATTGGCCGGCATCAACTAAGCAGCCACGCATATGGATTGTCCTTATTGCCAAATCGCGTACGACCCGGAGCACTGGAACCAGTGTCCGCATTGCGGCGGGACAGACGAATCGACGGAAATATTGAAACTTTCCGGCGTTTTAAGGACATCCACAATCCTGATCGCTGCCGGTGACGGCCGGTCCACGGTTTATCGTTCCGTGGAAGAGGTGCCGGAACCATTACGCAAAAAGTTGACCGAGTGTACCAACGGCCAGAATTCCGGCACAATTTATATTGCGGATCAACGCGGCAGGGAACAGATCGCGCTAGCGATTCGGAACCTTCCCGGCACCACTTCGGCTCCCGTTTTCGACCGCTTCTCCGCAGCCTTGGTGCCCGTTAGTACACGCCTTCCCAAAGCCAAGCTGCCGCTATCGGCTCTATGGGTGGCGCTGATGATTCTGGCCAGCGCCAGTGCGGTGGTTTGGCTTGCCGGTGGCCGTGCATGGTGACTGACCAAGTGAGTACGGGCATGGCCGTAGCAGCCACGGTACTGGGCGAACGGCCATTCCATTTTAAGACGGCTGTTGGCGAATGGGATGGTGGTCCGCTTACTTTTGATTCCCCTAACCAAATTGTGATGCAGGCCCCGGTAAAGTTGGAAACAGAGAATCGTCTCTGGCTGGGTGAAGTGGTGGAATGCAGGCTACAGGGCGACGCATGGCGCACCACAATTCAAGTGCGGCGCACGCTGAATCACCTTCCCGCGTTATTAAACCTGGCCGCGCGCTTCGAATAATCTTGTTACGTTCGCTATCCTGAACCTTATGTCCAGAAGGGCGATGGTCTTTGGAAGTTCCGGGCAGTTGGGGCAAGAACTGGTGCGTGAGTTGAAGGCGCGCGGTTACGAAGTGAAGGGCTACGAACGCGTTGCGCTGGATATCACAGACGCTTCTCAAGCGGAGCGGGTGGTTGCGGAATTCGACCCCGCCACAGTCTTCAATGCCGCCGCATACAATCAGGTGGACGTAGCGGAACTTGAACCCGCCGCCGCTTTTCAGGCAAACGCACTTGGAGTGCGCAACCTGGCACTGGCCTGCCGCCAGGCCGATGCCCGGCTAGTTCACTTTTCCACCGATTACGTCTTCGATGGCACTCTTGGACGGCCCTACGAAGAAACCGATGCCACGCACCCGACAGGCGCGTATGCGGTGTCAAAGCTTGCTGGTGAATTGTACGCCCAGGCCTATCTGGATAAACCGTTGATTGTCAGAACATCTGGTGTTTTCGGGCCGCAGGGACTGCGGACCAATCGCGGAAATTTTTTGGAAGTGATGCTGCGCCTGGCTTCCGGAGGGCAACCGATTCGTGTGGTGGAAGATCACGTTGCCTCCCCTACTTATGCCCCGTGGCTAGCGGCGAAGACGATAGACCTTCTGGAACACGGCCAGAATGGCATATTTCATCTGGGTGGCGGGACTGCAATTTCCTGGTTTGAATACGCCGCCCTGATCTTTGAAAAGGCGGGATTAAAACCTGAACTGCAACCTACCAATGAACGCGAATACCGCACAGCCGCGCGGCGCCCCAAGTTTTCCGCTCTTGCCAATAGACGTCTGGAACAGACAGGAATTGCACCCATGCCGCCTTTAGCCGATGCCATTGTTGATTATCTGCACCAACGGACTGCGCTGATTCAAGATGCAAAGCAGGACACAAAGTAAATGCCAGAACTTCGCAAAGATGCGGTAACCGAACGCTGGGTGATCATCTCAACGGACCGGGCGCGCCGGCCTTCCGATTTCAGCCGGGAACATGCGGCACCCTTCACGAATCGCTTCTGCCCTTTCTGCCCGGGGAACGAATCGAAAACGGTGTCAGAAGTATATGCCGCGCGCGAAGGCAGCGCCTGGCAGGTTCGCGTGGTCCCAAACAAATTTCCCGTGCTGGGAATTGAGGGCTCCCCCGATCGCGATGCGGAGGGTCTGTACGACAAGATGAACGGCTTGGGTGCCCATGAGGTGATCATTGAAACGCCCAACCATACCGAGACTCTTGCCACGATGCCTGAGGGCCAGATGGAAGCGGTTATCTGGGCGTGGCGCAGCAGAGTGAACGATCTGAAAAATGACCGCCGCCTGCGCTACGTCTTGTTGTTTAAAAACCATGGCGAACCGGCCGGAGCTTCGCTGGAGCATGCGCATTCGCAATTGATCGCTTTGCCGGTTGTTCCCAAGCGTGTGATGGAAGAGCTGGAAGGCGCCTCGCGGTATTTCCAATACAAAGAGCGGTGCATCTTTTGCGACATCTTACGTCAGGAGGCTAAGTCGCAAACCCGCGTGGTGACGGATTCCGATAAGTTCCTGGTGATGGCTCCTTATGCCGCCCGGTTTCCTTTCGAAACTTGGATACTTCCCAAGCGGCACGAATCGCATTTTGAAACAATCGACGCGGCGGAGGTGCGGGATCTAGCCGGTGCACTGCGCGGAACCCTGCGCAAGATGGAAAAGGTACTGGAAAATCCGGCTTACAACTTCGTGATCCACACCGCGCCCGTGCAGGAGAAGACAATGCCGCATTACCACTGGCACATCGAGATCATCCCGAAGTTGACTAAGGTAGCGGGCTTTGAATGGGGCACCGGTTTCTACATCAATCCGACGCCACCAGAAGAAGCAGCGCAATTCTTGCGCGATGCGGTTATCGATTAGATTAGGGTTGCTGTTACTCTCCGGTTTCGAATCGAAGGCGGGCATCGCCCAGATGAATTTCATCGCCGCTCATCAATTGCGTGCCACGCGTGCCTGTGGAGGGTAACGCTACTACACGGCCATCGCGAAACAGGCGTGTGCCGGTCTCACCGCTATCGTGAAACAGGCGGAATTTTCCTTCTTCAAATTGAATGTGAGCGTGTTCGCGGCTGACAGTTGTTTCCTCATCGTTGAAGGCTACATCGTTCCGCCGGCGGAGTCCGCCTGATTTAGCGCTCACCTCTTTCAGGCGTCCCAAATAGACCAAGTCTTTGCCGACGAAGTATTCCGGCCGTTCGGCGCTGCCTTTCACAACGTAAAGCCATGCGGTAGGGCGCACCTTCGCCGGTGTAAGAGCAGCACCTTTGGCCGCCTTTTCAATCCTTTTGAAACCGACTTCAAAGGGCGGGGCAGCGACATCATCTTCAATCTGAACCAGTACCGCAACACTGTCAGCCTGGCAACCCGCATCCCGCAACATGTCGCGCGCTTGGGATTGCAGGCCATCGTCATCCACGAATGCGGTCTCAAACGTGGCATGCTGTTCAGCATCCCGCGCCGCGAGTTTGACCGTGACTGCGCTATAAGGAAATACGTACTCGCCCTGGCCTTTGGCTTCCACTTTGTCGCCGATCGCGCTCAGAATTTCGCGGCGGATTTCAAGCGCCTCCTTGGGGTGCTCGCCGCCACCCAGGTTGGCGCTCCAACGTTCAAAGTGCCGTCCCAACCAACGGTCTACAGATTCAAGCGACTTCATTTTCCACTCCCAATTAACCCTAAGTCTCGTGCCGCCAGCACCACTTCCCCGGCAATGGGTGCCGATGCCGTGCCGCCATACTGACCATTTTCCACCAGCACGGCGAACGCAATCCGTTTCACTTTCGAAGCTTTTGCGTTCGCCGTCTCACCGTAAGGCGCGAAACCGATGAACCACGCGTGCGAAGCGGCACCGGCAAGCTCCGCCGTTCCCGTTTTGCCCGCAATCGTAACCGGTGAAGCTGCAAGTGACTTACCGGTACCCGCGGTCACCACCTCTCGCATGAAGCCGCCTAACTGGCGGGCCTGCGGCAACGGCATCACGCGTACAGCGTCGCGCGTGCGCGCGTTGCTATCGTCCATCACCCACCTGCCTTGCACGGCTAAGCCGCCGTTTGCTACCGCGGAGGCAACGCGCGCCATCTGGAAGGGAGACACCACTACCTGCCCCTGGCCATACGATGCCTGCGGAAGGGCCTTGCGAAGTTCTTCCCAAGTGTTCGGGCTGGCCGTTTGGATTCCAAAGAGTGATGCCGTATCGAACAATCCGCGCGCACCCACTTTGTAAGCGCCTAATTGCGCGAAGTACGCGTTACAGGATACCGTGACTCCACGCTCCATATCCACTGAGCCGTGCGGAATGCGGTCCTGTATATCATCCCGAATGGGCCGCTTCGATTGGCCAACAAAATTGCCAGAGCGCCCATCGGGCAGGCGAATACAACCGTACCGCTGCTGAGCCAGACCCGGATCTTTTCTGAGCGCCGCAATCGCGGTGACAATCTTGAAAGATGAACCGGGGGGATACAATCCGTAGCGGGCCCGGTCTTGCAAATCGGCATCTGCGACATCTTGCGCCGGTTCCGCTTGCAACGCATTGAATTCAGCCGGTGCAGGCCATGGGTAGCTCACGGCGGCTAGCAGGTCGCCCGTATCCGGATTCATCACGATCAATGAACCCTTTTGTTTACCAAGCTTACGCAGATGCCGCTCCAGAATTGCGGAAGCACGCATTTGCAACGGCGCGTCGATGGACATGCGCACGTCGCGCGTCCTTTCCATCAGGTCTTTCACTTCCACATTGTCCGGCTCGTTGCGGTGCCGTAGCAAAGGCAGCAGATCGCGGTAATCGTACTTGATGCGGCGCACTTCCCGGCCGGTCTTTTCGTCTTTCGATATCTCAAGCTCCGCATAATCGTCAAAGCCCTGAAGCCTTACACGGGAGGCACGTTCCTGGAAAGCGGTGTTCGAAGCACCTTGTTTCTTGCGGGTGACCACATCGCCCAACAAATAAAACATTTTCGCGCCTAGTGGATAAAAACGGCGGCGGTTCGGAGGGGCGGCATTCTCAAGCGGCATGCCGAGAGTTTCGTAGTCTTTCGCGTGTGTCTTGAGCGCGGCCCAATCGCTTGATGCAAGGGGCAGCCCATTGCGGTCTGAGATGTTGCCCTTCTGCAACTGGCGCGCCAGCTGCGTGAGCCGCGGATTATATTCGTACTGCCGGGGTCCGGAGGACTGCACCACCAGGGCCGCGCGAGTTGCCAGGTCATCGGCTTGCGCAATTTGAATCTGTGCGGCACGGGCCATCAATATGAAGAAGCAAAGACCTACCGCGTAACTAAGCCACGCGACAGGCCTTCCGAAGCGGGGCGCCTGATTGCTTTTGGGGCGGCCTGAAACGGCAAGCACAATACCGAACAGCGCGAAATTTGCCGCCATGGAGCTTCGGCCATAGCTCAGGAAGGGCGAGACCACTCCGGAGAGCGGAATCAAACCGAGTATGCCGCCCGTGATCAGAAGAATCTGCAGAGCGGTCACCATGGCAAGGCCGATCACCAGGAACATGGAGTATGCGCCTGGAGCGCGCAACGCGATCCGCGAAGCACGATACAGAAGGAACGCATACAACACGTAAACGCCCAGCACGCCAACAAATCCCCACTCTTCCCCTAACGCCGCCACAATCAAATCCGTATGAGCGGCCGGAACGTATTCCGGGTTTCCCAAACCTACCCCGGACCCCAGCACGCCACCGCTTGAAAGAGCCCATAACGAATGCGCCAACTGATCGCCTCCGCGCACATAATTGTCCCAAGGCGAAGAACGCATATCGATGCGCTGAGTTACGGTTTCGGGGTATCCAAGCGAATGGGCTGCCCAGAAAACGAAGACAATCGCACAGAGACCCGCGATGGCCAACGCGGGCCGGTTGCGAGCCACGCTATAGAGAGAAAGGAACAGGCAGCCTATGACCAGCGCCGGACCGAGATCTTTCAGCAGGAAAAACATGGCCAGCGCGACTGATACGCCGGCTGCGACAGGCAGCAGATATTGCAAGCGTGGAACGGAAAGAAAGCGCAAGCTTCCCAGCGGACCCCGCTGCTGCTTTAAATCGCGCAGTGCATCCCAGTTGCGGGCGAAGTAACCGGCCAGAAAAAGAACCAGCATGATGCGGATCACTTCCACCGGCTGGAAAAACCCCAGATTCACCTTGGCGTCACTTTCGCCTGGGCCGCTTCCAAAGAAAGCAAGAGCAGTGGCCAGAAGCACGCTCAACCCAAGCCAGACATAGCTCAAGCCACGGAACTCACGTTCGAAATCAATCATGCTGAGAACCGCGAGCAACAGAGCGCCTAAGACAAGACCTTCAGCGAAATCCTGGAACATCAGTGTGTCGCGCAAAGGGTCGCGCAGGCTGATCATCAGAATCAATCCCGTGCCGCTCAGCAAATGCAGAACCGGCAACACGGTTTGATCGCCGGCAAAGCCGCGCAAGCGCCAGAAAATATGGATCGCGTAGAAGATGCCGATACATAGCAGGCTCCACAGCAGGAATCGTTTCCGATACTCCGCCGGGGAACGCACCACCACCGCTTGCTTGAAGCTGCGAATTTGTTCAGGCGTCATCAAAGAGACTGAGACTGGTTTCGCGGCGGGCCCAAACCAGCGGTGCTTGCGCCGGGCTTCGCGGGCCTCCGCTTCCACCAGACGCCTGGCGAAGCTTTCGAGGTGGGGATGCGCGGCGATTTCTTTCGCGGTAACCCGTATATTGGCGATTGCGCCGGCATTGGCAAATTGACGGCCCCGCACCGCAAAAATGCGGCGAGCGATAAATTCGCGGTCGTCATTTCCTGGCACGGAATTCAGGAAGGGCAGAATCTGCTGCATGCTTTTGAATTGGCTGATATCGGCAATCCGCGAATCAGCCGCACCCTTGGCGAAGTCTTCGAAAACGTGCGCCTTCGATTGCCAAACCAGCCATAAGCCCGAAGCGACTAGAAGAGTGCAGGCCAGCAGTAAGAAAAGCTCCGTCCACCGCGATTGGGCATTGAAAGCCCCAGCTCCGCCCTTGCGCTCCGCTGATCGTTCCGCGGCACTCTGCCGGGTGGTGGTCAAGGGTTCAACTCCCGCAGACGATTGTCTATCTGCTCCTTGCCGTGTATCACGTTAATCAGAGAGTTGGATGAGTTATTGAAAGTGCCCAGTTGCGCATACAAAGCGCTCGAATGCTCGTAATCTTCTTTCGCGCGGCGCAGTGTTTCCGTTTCCGTTTGAGGCATGCTCAAGAACTTTGCGGAATCGCGAACCGTTTGCAAAGCGCGCCTGGCATAGGCATCGGCCATGGTCGCCATTTCCCGGCGTGTCTCCGGGTGGCCCAATTTAGCCGCCTGATCGAGCGCTGCCTGCGCGCGTTCGCAATCGCCAAGCTGATATGCATAAAATCGCGCGAGGCCGATCCAAGGGTCGGGAGATTTGTGCATCAGGTCTGCTGCTTCGCGAAACTTGGCGTCGGTTTCGTTCAGAACCGCTTGGCGATTGTTCGCTGTAATGCGGTCTACGTGCGCTTCACACAAGCGAAGTTTGCCCTTCACGTTTTTGTCTCCGGGGTCAAGTTCCAGTGCACGAGAGAAATACGTTACGGATCTGCGCCAAGTTCCCTCCCGGGCCGTTGGATAGTCATTATTACGAAAATCTAATATTGGAGTGTCGCCCGCGGCCACCAGCTTTGCCTTTAGCGGGCTGCTGATGCCCCAGGTTACAAACGATAACTTTTTACGATTCACGATGCCCTGGTAACGCGTCCATGCCGCATCGGCCGTGACATGCTCGGTTTCGATTTCGTGTTTCAGCTCGCGCGTATCCGCCCAAGCCACGTACTGGGGCCTCACCAGCATCCAAATCAGAATGGTGACCGCGAATAAAGCGGCCAATGCCACTGCTGCAGTCTTTTTTAAGGACGGCCAGAGCGACACATTTGCGACTGGCGGGGCGGAGCGCTCGGTGCGGACTGTGCGATCGGCGTCTACAGCGGTGCGTTGCGTAGCATCTACATATTCGGAAACCGGCTTGCCATTGAGAAATAGTTGAAGGTCCGCGTGCGCCGCCATGGGCGATTGGTATCTGGCACCAAGAGAAGTTGCTAGCAAGCGCGAACTGATACTTCGCAGAGGTGCCGGTATCGCGGGCGGCAATACAGAAGGCGGTTCGCCGGAACGGATCCGGCGTTCCAGGCGCTCCGGCGTTTCACCCTCAAACGGAAGGCTTCCCGAAAGCATCTGGTACAACATCACGCCTACTGCCCACAGATCTGAGGCACCATCCATGGAGCCCGATTCCAGGCGCTCCGGCGAGCAGTAGGCAATGCTGCCGAACAGTGCCTGTGTGTAATCCCTCGATTGCGCCAACGCCTTTGCCACGCCGAAATCCATCACGCGGATGCGTTCCGCGGTATCGATGCGGATGTTCTTCGGTTTCAGGTCGCCGTGGATCACGCCCGCCAGGCGCAGATTCTCCAGCATCTCGCAAAGTTCCAGCGCGATCACTGCCGCGCGTCCTGGCGGCAACGCACCCTCCTGAAGAATAGCGGATAGGTCGCGGCCTTCCACATACTCCATCTCCACCGCTAAATCGCCCGAAATTTCGCCGAACCAATAGACCTTCGTCACTCGCGGATCCATACCAGAAAGCCGGCGTTCGAGTTCGGCGCCAGTACGCTCTGCGTTAATTTTTTCTTCGCCTTCCTGGCCCGGAGCGCGGCGCACCCGTTTCACCGCAACGTCGCGGCCGCCGAATTCGTTGTGCGCCAGAAACACTTCCCCCATCGAGCCGCTACCCAGGTAACGGATGATGCGAAACCCACCCCATTTATCGCCTGGGTTCAACGGAGTTTCCTTCCAGCACCGGTTTGGCCGTATCTTTCACCACAATGCTGCCTACCCGCGAATGCCGGAGCGAACCGGTGGAGTTGCCCAGAAATTCCACAGCCGCGCCAGGCACGCTCACGTTTTCTAAATCGACGCGCGCGTTCGAAACTGAAATCCTGCTGGTGGAAATTCCTGCCACGGAAGCGTATTGCAGTTGGTGCGCAATAATGCCGCCATCGAGGTAGGCTGCATCCGTACCGCGCAGGCGGGTTCCTTCTTTCAGAACCACCTGTTCCGGATAGTGCCCGGGCCCGACTTCCACTTCATCCCCGGGTTCGGCCCGCATCACGGCTTCCACCACGGTGACAAATCCGCCGTTGCCGACCCGCAAAATTTGTGGCTGGCGGGGTGGCGGCGTTTTCAAAAACTGCACCCCGTAACCGGCTCCGAATGCAATGAAAAGCGCTGGTACGGCCCAGAGCAGCCTCCAGCTACTCCTGCGCGGGGCAGTAGCAGGTAAGGCCAAAACAGCGGGTCCAGAGGCGCTGAAATTTTCGCCTTCCACCAGGACTGCCGATACGTTGTCCTTGCCTGTGGCAACAGCTTCCGCAACCAGCGTCTGCAGCGCCCGGTCGGGGTTGCCTGCGTTCGTCTTAATCACCGTCGCAAGCCTGCGGGATGTGACAACATCGCTCAAACCGTCACTGCAGATCAGCAACGCGTCGCCTCCGCCGAACGGTACGCGATAGATTTCAACAAAATCGGGGTCGTCTGGCGTGCGTGGAGCGGAGCCCACGTCGCGATACACCTCATTCCTGCGCGGGTGGCGCATCGCCGCATCTTCTGAAAGCTGGCCGGCATCTTCGCGCTCGCCCACGGGCGAATGGTCTTTCGTGATTTTTTCTATCTTGCCGCCGGAAAGTTTATAGGCGCGGGAATCGCCCACATGGCCCACCGTTGCCGTGCCGTCTTCCAGCACGGCGACAGTCAGGACACAGGCCATTCCATTCCACGCGGGATTGTTCGCGGCGGCTTCATAGATCGCATTGTTCGCAAGCGCGATCGCTTCGCGTATCCGCAATTCAGGCGATTCGGTGGGTCGCTCCAATCTGCCCCGGATGGTCTTCACGGCAATTTCCGCGGCCTCTTCCCCTGCCGCCTGTCCACCCATCCCATCCACTACAAGATATATGCCGCGTTCGGCATCGATATGGTACCGGTCTTCGTTATTGCCCCGGACGTTGCCTTGTTCGCTGATACCGGCGGACAGCAATCGAGTCATCTACGCCTGCTTGCGGTTCAATGCGGCAATGAGGATTGCCATTGCCAGAAAGACGGCGGTAAATACGTGGCTTGCCTCAAACAGTGTCTTCACTTCCGCGCCGCCCGGAACTGAATTTCCAGCACTCCGGCCAGACCGATCTTCGCTTTCTGCGGCAGCGGAATTTCCAGATTATTATCCGTTTCACTACCGCCCGCGCGCTCAATGGAAGGAGGTACCCGTTTCCCGTCCAACGTGGTTCCGTAGGTGCTCAGGTCTTTCAGAAAGAACTTGCCCGATTGAGAATCGTGCCGCACCTGCAAATGTTCGCGGGAAATGTCCTGCTTGGAATAGAGCTTTAAATCCACCCAGCAGTCGGCAGCACCGCGCCCGATCTTGATCCGCTCTTTCGTCATTTCGTACTGCTGCGCGCCTCGCTCGTCTGTATAATCCAGCGTGGCGAACACCATGCCCGAAGGCTTCCGCGTCATCAGGTTCGGGCTGCGTGCCGTCTCAGTAGTGGTCTGAGTTAAACCCGAAGCCCGCTTCCGGGTGATCCGCACGGTATCGGTTCCCACGCGTTCGTCTTCCGCGTCTGGTTCAGCTTGAGCTTCGGCTTTGGGCGCGAATTCCGATTGGACGATGAGCGGATTTTCCTCGGCGTCATCGTCGGTGTTCTCGTGGAAATCAATCACCCAGCCTTCGCCGATCACTTCGTAACGTTTCTGATTCTGTGGAAAGCCGGGAATCCGCAGTTTGCGCTTATTCAATTGCGCCAGTTCTTCGTTGAGCGCGCGCTGCGCTTCTAATTTGGTGCGCTCTAAAACCGGACCGAGCCGCCTGAGGTCGCGCCCTCCCAGATACACCTGGAACACACTGCGCACCAGGTTTGAATAACGCATCTCAAGAATTTCAGCGCGAAACTCAATCAGAATCAGATCGATAATTTCCGCGGGAGTTACCGGCTGCACGTCCACTGATTTATCGTACCCAATTCGGATATGCTCAATAACCATGCGTCCAGCATTTCAAACTCTCCTTCTCCTTCCTGCCTTCACGCTCTTCTGCCACGGTCAGGCAGCGCACCCCTCTCGAGTGAATCCAAGGATTCTTGCAGAAATTCCGAAACGAATCGAACAGTTCGTAGCTAATAAGAATGTCGCCGGAGCTGTCACACTAATCGCTCACGGGAATGATGTAGTGGAGTTCCACGCCACGGGCATGGCTGATATCGAAGCGAACCGGCCCATGCGCAAGGACACCATTTTCCAAATCATGTCGATGACCAAGCCGATTACGGCAATCGGCATCATGATGCTCGCCGAAGAAGGCAAGCTCGCCCTGCGCGATCCGGTGGAGCAGTACCTTCCGGAGTTCCACAACCAGCGTGTTGCGGCCAACACCGGCCCCGATAATGCGCGCCTCAGTGTCCCGGACCACGCCATCACCATCCGCGATCTGCTCACCCATACCGCTGGCATACAAGACGCCGCGCCAGCCGCCATTCACGATTACGAGCAGATGATGAACATCACGCTCGAAGAAGCCGTCCGCCAGATGGCCAAACAGCCGCTGCTCTTCCAACCGGGTACTCAATGGAGCTACACAACACCAGGCATCGAGATACTGGGGCGCATCATCGAAGTGTGCTCCGGCCAAAAATACGAAGACTTCATCTCTGCGCGAATTCTGCGTCCGCTGGGGATGAAGGATTCGTTCTTCTACCCAACTCCGGAAACGATCCCGCGCATCGCCATGGTCTATGTGGAGAAGGATGGCAAGCTGGTACCCGGCCCGGCAACCCTGCTAGGCGGCGACCCCGCTAAGTACCGCAAAGGAGCCATCTTCCCCGGTCCCGGCGACGGACTGTATTCCACCGCGGAAGATTTGCTTCACCTTTACCGCATGATGCTCAACAAGGGAGTCTACGAAGGCCGCCGCTACCTGTCGCCCTTTTCGATTCATCTGATGACGGAAGCCCACACGACCGGTATTCATCCGGTAGGCTGGATGCGCGGCGCGGATTACGGCCTAGGCTGGGAAGTGGTGACCGATCCCTTTGGCGAACTGGCCGGACACGCGAAGGGTACCTATGGCCATGGCGGCGCATTCGGGACGCAAGGGTGGATCGATCCACAAAATGGCCTGATTTCCATTCTGCTGATCCAGCGCTCCGGCGGCAGTACGGAAAGCCTGAGAAACGTGTTTCTCACCATGGCCGAAGCCAGCATTGAGCCCTAACTCTGCTTGCCCTGTGCTGCGGTCAGCATCGCATTCATAGAGCCCAGCAGATAAGCTAACGAGGGGTTCGGCTTATATTCCCCAGCCGCACCCCTCGCCCCTCCAGTGCCGCTTTCCTTTGCCGGATCGCTGCCTACGCCGGGTATGTGGTCAGGAATCATAATTCCCTCAAACTTCACCTCTACCAGCGCCTTCATGATCTTGCTCATGTCGTAATAGCCATCGTCAATCATGGTTTCGGTGAAGTGCGGCAGCGGGGCGCTCACGTTCCGGAAATGAATCTTAAAAAGCTTCTTCCGTGGTCCGAAGTACCGGATCATCTCGACTGGTTCCGCGCCCGTCATCTTGCCGCCTTCCAGCCATGAACCGCAGCAAAGACAGACACCGATATTCGGGCTATTGGCGATTTCGATCGCCCTCTTATAACCCTCGAAGTTCGAAAATATGCAGCGCGGAACGCCAGCCAGCACCGGCTGCGGCGGGTCGTCAGGGTGAATGCCGATACGCACGCCCGCTTCTTCCGCAACAGGCACCACCTTTTTGATGAAGTACGCGTAATTCTCCCAGATCTCTTCTTTGGTGAACACGCGCCCGTGGGAGAGCGGCTCCGCATAAGTTTTTCCCGCCCAGGTCCCGCGCGCATTCGGGCTCGCTAAATCAAGCGCCGAGGCGGAGTAACCGCGAGGAGTTATTTCCCGCCCACTGCGCCAGATTCCATTGCCCATGTGCGCGTAAGTGCTATACGGAATTCCGGCTTTGCCCAGATAGCGGATGTAATTCAAATACTCTTCAATCTTCTGATCGCGCCCGGGTAGATTCAGAGTTACCTCAGGCATGTTATGAAGGCTGCCGCTGGGCCCGGCGCCGCTACCGATGTTATAGACTTTGAAACCGCCCGCTTCCCACTGCTCCCGCAGTTTGATAAACGCTTCCGCCGTCGCATCCCGAGGATTCGGCGCAAGGCTCACCCACGTCACTCCGAGCTGCTTCAGATAAAGCATGTTGTCCGGGTTCGGTTGACCCGCACTGACGCCGATCTTAATTCCCGGCGGAATGGGAGTCAGCTTTGCTTGGCTTGGAACCGCCGTAGCCATCAAAGCAGCTCCGCCTATCGCGAGCTTCGCAAACTCCCGGCGCGCGGGATTGAAATTTAATTCCGTATTGTCCAATTCAGATTTGCTCATTTAAGTTTTAACCGACTAAAATTCCGCACGGAAAGATAACTGCATATTCGCCTGCGCAGTACCGAAATTAGAAAAGTCTCCCACGGTCCCAGTAAATCGG
>JAYTGM010000427.1:0-3962 GCA_043733425.1 Terriglobia bacterium | reverse complement strand
TGGTCATCTCATATTGCTGCTGGCCGCGCTCATCTGAATAATCGAGTGTGGCGAACACGATTCCTGACGGCTTACGGGTCATCAGGTTGGGGCTGCGCGTGGTTTCCGTGGTGGTCTGGGTCAGACCGGAAACTTGTTTGCGCGTGATGCGAACGGTATCGGTTCCGACACGCTCATCGGGATCATCGACGGAGGCTGAACTGGGGGGCGGGGCGAACTCAGACTGAACGATCAAGGGATTCTCGTCCACGTCGTCGTCTGTATTTTCGTGAAAATCGATAACCCAGCCTTCGCCTACCACTTCGTAACGCTTCTGATTCTGCGGAAAGCCGGGGATGCGCAGTTTGCGTTTGTTGAGCAGCGCAAGCTCTTCGTTCAGAGCGCGTTGCGCTTCAGCCTTAGTGCGCTCTAAAACGGGACCCAGGCGTTTCAGATCGCGGCCGCCCAGGTATACCTGAAAGACGCTGCGCACCAGATTGGAATAGCGCATTTCCAGGATTTCAGCGCGAAACTCGATCAGTATCAAATCAATGATTTCGGCTGGTGTTACAGGACGCGCATCCACACTTTCACTGTACCGCTTAGCGAGGGAGCGATCAGCGAAACGGAGCCAGTGTCCCACGGAGGCGTCGATGCCGTTAGGACAGCAGGCGGCGAATTGAATGACAGAAGAGGTGTGTTTTGCTGCCTAGACAAGGTCTTCGAAAACGCTGCCGGACCAGTCGCGGGTCAGACGAGATGCCGCGCGGCCGTCATTATGCGAGTAGCCGACCACAGGACCAAGTGAATCCCTTCCGGGTTGCCGAATTTCTCGCCATGTGATGTGCTGTAAACTTCAACGACAAAGCCAGCGACAGCGGGAATAGGCGGATTGACTGGTAGGGTTGCTGGATAATGCGGAATTCGGGAACAGTCCACTTGGACGTAGAACGCGCATGGAAACACCCAAACCCCTGATCGGCGAGGCGGAGTCCAGACGCATCCGCATCGAGATTCGCCACGTTCTTCTGAATGTCTGGGACCCGATTGGCGTTAAGGATGAACCGAACGCGCAGGACGAGTACGACGGCTACATCGGGCGCCTCTATGAACTGCTCGTAAGCAAAGCGCCGCAATCGGAACTCGTCAATTATCTTTGACTTGGCGGTTCTCGACAACATGGGCCTGTGTACCGCAAACCGTGCACACATGATCGGCACCGCCGAAGCGCTTAGGCTAATTCCGCTCGAACCAACTCAGTGATGGGGAAGGCGCTTCGGTCGTCGAGGTTTTAACAACATCGTGTCCTTGTGTAGCGTTGCTTCGTCCACTTGTCCGTAAAACGCGCTACTCGGTGATTTGGGACTGCGGCGGTTTCGAATCGCGGGTAAGGGCGAAGTAATTAGCGTAAGTTATGGAGGTGCGGAAGCAAGTCGAATTACTTGACCCGGTTCGATGGAGCTGAGCGAAAGGAGTGCCGCTGGGACCAAACGCTTCAGATCGGTAAGACGGTTTGTAAGCGCACACAGGATCAAGATCGAAATCCGGCGACCGCCGAGATTTTGTTGGTAGGGGATCTCCTGGTCGGTAGTGATCAAGACCTCGAAATTAGCAGCCTCGGCGGCAGTGAGCAAGAGCCCATTCTTCATTCCCGCTAAGTTCGCGTAAACTGCCGTTTGGCAGTCGTGCTCAGCAAAAAGGAACCGCAACTTCTGGTCGACGCACTCATCGAGAAGGAGTCTCATAGAACTAAACGCTGCTCAGACTCGCGCCAGACGAAGATCTTTGCATTCCTCTAAGACCTGGATCGCAAGCCCCCGGCTGATCGTGGGAAAGCCTTCCAGAAACTCATCGAGCGATTCACCGTTCTCGATATAGTCAAACAGCGTTTGCACGGGGACGCGAGTGCCCCGAAATACGGGTATTCCGTGCATGACTTCGGGATCGCGTGTAACAGCTTCTTGTTGCATAATCTGATTGTCTCTCTCAGCCCGTCACTGGCGGTAGATCCGAGGGCTGAGTGCAAACGACGAAGCTCACCTTGGGCGACGCGATCGTCAGGACATGAGCGACACGGTCTGGCGCGCCAGCCGCACGCAATCGGGGATCCCGACGCCGTGATAGGCATTGCCGATCAGGCGCAGGCCGGGATGTTGGGCTATGCGAGTTTCCAGATCGGCAACTAAGCCGATGTGCCCCACAGCATACTGCGGCAGCGATTGCGGCCATTGATAAGTGCGGACGAACTCCGGTTCTTTCTTGAACTGCAGAAGCTGCTGGAGCTCTTTGACGGGTTGGTCAGTGGGCTGCCGGAAGAAGGCTCGCACCAGCTGTAAGCCGGGTGCGGCGCGGCCCAGGAACTTGTTGTGGACCCAGGTTGCGGCCATCAGGTTCTGCCGTTCGATCTTCGGGACCAAGAGGCCAAACCCTTTGAATAGGTTGAGATTGCGAAAGGCCATCGCGACGATGTTTGCGGAGCTGTGCCGGATGGTGCTGAGTTGGTTACTGAGCGCGGGATTCAATTCGGCCAGAAGGACGGCGGCTTGGTGCGCGGGGCAGGCGATGATTACCTGGCTTGCAGGGAGCCAGTTGCCGTTTACGCGAACCTGCCAAGTGTCGCCATTTCGGGTGATGGTTTCGGCTCTGCCGTGAATCAGGCGCTCCGGATGAAGTGCGGCGATGAGCTGGCCTAGGCCGCCGCGCATACTTTCGAATACCGAACCGGCTGGATCGGGCTCTTGCGCCAAGCCGCGGGTCAAGCTTCCCTGGCGGCGTTCGCGTTCGACCAGTTTGGGCAGAACGCTGGCCGCGCTCAGGCTTTCGGGGTCGCCGCCGTAGATGCCGGTGAGCAGCGGTTCCGCCAGATAGTCGATGGCACCCTGGCCGAAGTGATCCCGGATGAAGTCGGCTACGGAGCGGTCGGGCCGCTCGCCGGAATCGTGACGCCGCCAGTCCGCAGTCATGCGGAGTTTAGTGGTAAGACTGAAAAGCGGCGAGGTCCAAACGGTCTTCAGGCGCTTTGGAACGACGAGCTGCATTCCTTTCGGGAATGAAACGAGTTTGCCTCGGCGGAGTACGGAGATATGGCGCTGGGCATCGTTGGAACCGATGACGTCTGAGCCGAGACCTAGTTCGGCTGCTAATTCGCGAGCCCACGGTTTCTGGGCCAGCCAGCTATCGGCACCAGCTTCGATGGTGCAGTCGTGAATATGGTTGGTACAGAGCAGGCCGCCGAGAGACTGGCTGGCTTCGATAACGACGGACTCAAGGCCGGCGGTGCGGAGATAATGCGCGGCGGCTAAGCCCGAGATACCGCCACCGATTATAGCGACGGGCGCGGCCACAGCCTAGGGACGAAACTCGCGAACCATCTGAACCACCGCGCGGACATTATCGACCGGCGTTTCGGGCAGAATCCCATGACCCAGATTGAAAATATGGCCGGGGCGGGTGCCGGTACGTTTCAGAAGCTCATGCACTTTCATCTTGAGCTCAGGAAGCGGTGCGAAGAGCGCGACGGGATCAAGATTGCCTTGGATGGCGGCGCGGTAGCTGATATCCATCCAGGCCTGATCGATATTCATGCGCCAATCAACACCCATGACGTCGCCGCCGGCTGCGTGCAATTCGCGGAAATAGCCGGAAGCGCCGGTACCGAAATGGATGACGGGGACGCCCGCGGAACGAATTCGCTCAATCAGCGCGCGGGAATAGGGGGCGGCGTAACGGACGTAATCATCGGCACCGAGAGCACCGACCCAGCTATCGAACACCTGGATTGCGCGGGCACCGGCGGCTACCTGGCTAATCGCAAAGGGCGCCAGAACGTCGACTATTTTGCCCATCAAGCGCCGCCACATGGTTTCATCGGCATACATCAGGCGTTTGGTGCGAACGAAATTGCGGCTGGAACTGCCTTCGATCATATAGCTGGCGAGAGTAAACGGCGCTCCACAGAAGCCAATGACGGGAACTCGGCCGTT
>JAYTGM010000426.1:0-10583 GCA_043733425.1 Terriglobia bacterium | reverse complement strand
CGGGAGAGAGGGTGAGACCGGGCGGAAGAGTGCCAGAAAAGCTATACGTATAAGTTCCGTTGCTCCCGGCGGCGGTAAATGTCTGCGAGTAAAATGTGCCCGTCGTACCCACTGGCAGGGTACCGCACGAACAGACCGGTGCGCGAATCTGAAGTGGTATTCGTGATGGCGGGAGCTGTGGGTACGCAGGAAGTGCTGAGCGCCGTGTTGTTCCGGTAACCCATGATGTCGATCACGGTAGTGGGACAAGCACCGGAGATCGCACTGGTGCTATTCACCAAGGTGATTTTGCCAGCCGTGGAGGACATGGCGATGGTTCCGGCTACGTCCGGCGTAGCCAAGTTCATGGTGCCGCCCGTGAATAAAATTATTTTCATAAATGACGGACGTATTTCCGCCCTTGCCGTAGACCTGGCTGATGACAAGGCAGTTGACCCCAGTGCAGGATTGCGCGGAAGCGGTAGCGGCAATACTCAACAAAAAAGATAAGGAAAGGAAGTTTCGAATCGGCAAGGCTGCACCCCAGTTCGCTGCACCCCAGTTCGATACCCTAGCGTGCATACTATTGCGAAAGTATGAAGCCCTTCGCTCAACTTCGCCGTGATTTTACAAAATTTCGTAAAGCCAGAACTCGCTGATATTGCCTTCGCGAAGCGGCTTGAGATAAGCACGGACCGCCTCTGAGGGGCGCTTGTGAAAGGCCATGTAGCGAATGCCCAGTTCCTTCACGAGAGGGTCTAAAGGGCTCAAGCCCAGAATTACGCCGAACGGCCCTCTGGTGGCTTTTGGCGGCTGGCCTGGCTCTAATTCCTGTATGTCCAAATAGCCAAGGTTGTTTAAGATTTTTGTATCTACGCCGCGGGATGCAAGTAAAGGGAAATGATCGATATCCGGCAGATATTTCGAGCCGTTATAAACGTCGCATCCGGCGGCAATAAAGATACTGCTCGGGAATTCATCCTGGAATATCAGCCATTTTCCTTGGAGCAAGCGGCGGTCATTCTGGACAACTTCAAACAGAGTAGATGCCGTGATGGTATTGATGCCGCGCTGCACGGGGTTGATCAATCCAAACAGGAACACATGGGGGATGATGAGTACGGCGGCAAACAGGAATTTCCTTCCATCCCAAAGAAGCGCGGCGAGAACGCCAGTCCACAAAGCACTGATGGCAACCTGATAAATGGTGAAGTAGCCGCGGACCTCATGGTTCGCCAGCACTACAATGAAGAGCGCCACCGGAAGCAGGATCACCATTTTGGCATCCAGCCTAAACCGTTTGTGGCCTTGGCGAGAACTGAGGACCAACATAACGATAGCCGCGTTGAGCAAACCAAGCGCCGGCAACATTCGTACGGCTTCCACGCGATCAAGGAACAGGAAGCGCCCGATGAAGGCGGGAATAGGTAGCACCATCCAGGCGAACAGCAGCAGAAACGCAACCCAAAGGCCCGCCAGCAGCGTGCGCCGTTCCCTGCTGAGGTTCTTCATTTTAGACAAACACAGGAGAGTGAACGGGGCCAGCCAGAGAAATCCGGAGGCTTCACAGATGTTTGCGAAGGTGAACGGAACGTGATTGTCATATTCGAACGCTGCCAGAAAGTGCGTGCCGAAGGTGGAGAGCAGAAGTTCTCCGCCGTTCAAAGATCGGCGGCCCGGATAAGTTGTGTTCGCAATGCCATGGATGGCCCCCTGCGCATCTTTTAAAACGGTGAACAGGAAAGCGGCAGTGATCACGAGACAAGCTGCCGCTGCGATGAAGCGCGGCCTTCGGTATATGGGGCGCACGATTTTTAAACGGTTCGCGATGCACCAGGCAAGCAGAAAGATAACCCCTGCCCAGGCGTAAGGGATCAGATGCGGAACATAAGCCAGGAGCGCGAAATCGACGGCGCAGACGGAACACGCAACTGCCGCTAACGCCAGGATCAAGGGTCGCTTTCCAACCGTCAGATAGCAGGCGAAAACAACCGCAAAGCACAACAACCCGCACATTTCCGGCAGCATGGAAGGCCAGGTGTAACACCACTGTGTGAACTGGGAGAAGAAGAGCCAAAGCGCGCCGGTCAGAGCGAGCGTGCCGGATTCGGTGAGCAACAGCAGGAAGGTGAACGTTCCTGTAATAAAGATGAGCCACTTGGCTTGCCACCACGCTGAAAAGGCGTAGTCCGCACGAAGGAAGAAGAACGGCCAGTACTGGGGCCTTGCTAAGGTACTGATGTGCCGGACAGGCAGGGCACCAAGCAAAGCTACTGAATGCCCACCAAAAGAAGAAGCAGGAACATCGAATTTGTTTTCCCGGAAACTTTGGTTCAGAATCCCTGGGGTCTCGTAATTGAACTCATCCGCCCTGATTTGCTGGGGAGTGCCAGCCACTATGTTTGCCGGCGCACCTACTTTGGAGTTTCTCCAGAAGACGCCCATGGACGAGCCGTTGAAATCAGCAGCGGTAAAGATCAGGAAGAGCAAGGCGCAGGAGAGATAAAAGTAGACCGCCAGCTTGTCGAACGCCAAAAACCCACCGCTGCTCAGGCGTGATGCCGTTACCCCCACCAGAGTGTCCAGGGACCTTGCGAAAGAAAGCGACCGCGACAGCGCGGGGGACCAAAACAGCAGGAAAAACTCCATCGCCAGCAAGGCAAAGTTGAGCAGTGCGAGTTTGAGATAGAACGCGCCACTGAGGTTGCGCGATTGCAGGTCCAGGGCGGAATCGAGCTCCAGGATTAGCTCCGGATCGTAGCTGTCCGACCGCACCCGGTAGCGAAGGCCCATTTGCACGTTTTCCACTTCATCGAAGCCGAGAATACCGTTGATGCGCGAAGACGGAAAGGAATGGACGACGGTACCGTCGCTTCGCAGTACCTCCACCCGGCCGAGGACGATTGTGCCCGGGCAGGTGATTGGATCGAAGCGCAAATAGTGGATCCGCGCGTTTGTCAAGGGCAGGAGAAGTTCGTGAAGAACTGAGGACGGGCGAACCGGAACGCTGGAAGATTTTCGTTCGCTGAGACCCGAACCATCGTCGAAATATATTTGAGCGCGCGAGAAAACCGATGACGACATCTCAATCCGCAGCATAGGCGGTGAAAAGCTGTACGCATAATAGGCGCAACAAAGCAGAATGTGAACGGGGAGGAGAATCAGCGCCGTCTTCGGATTCAGATGGCGCCGTTTATCCGCGAACGGACGAATCCGCGAGAGCGCGTACAAGATGATCGTTTCGAAAACCAGCCAGAGAAGATTGGACAGTACAATTTTCAGGACGACTGCATTGCCCGGGAAACGCGGTCGCAAATCGAGGGGCGATTCGAGATCGAGAGTAAATTGCGGATCGTTGCTGTCGGAGCGCACCCGATAACGCATTCCGTTCGACAGCGTTTCCACCTGATCGAACCCGAGTGTGCCGCGAATTCTGGCGAGAGGAAAAGCGAGCACTGTGGAGCCGTCAGAGCGCTGAACCGACGCGCTGTGGAGAACGACAGTTCCGGGTGCGGTCAGCGGATCGAAGCGGAGTGCTTTGACGATCGAGTTGGGAAGCCGGAAACGCAGAATTTGAGGCTTGGTGCCCTCCGCTACCGGTGCGCTTT
This sequence comes from Terriglobia bacterium, assembly GCA_043733425.1. Taxonomy (GTDB): domain Bacteria; phylum Acidobacteriota; class Terriglobia; order Bryobacterales; family Bryobacteraceae; genus JALYXI01. Next base: position 6,996 of record JAYTGM010000426.1, on the reverse strand, counting down.
CCGACTGAGTTTCGCTGATTCCGCTGCCGGTATCGTAGTAGGCCTGGGCGCGCGAGGAAACGGTGGAAGACATTGCCACCACCAGCACCGGGTAAGACCGCCAAAGGGTGAGAAGCTGCCAGGTGAGCAGGGCGTGAAGCAATATAAACGTGGGTACGGCCCACCACATAAGGCCGGAATGTTTCCGCATGCTTGGTGGTCTTTGGAGGGACTCGCCGGTCACGTGTGGTTAGGGTATCAGAAGGAGTTATTTTGCAGATTGCCGACTTGAGGACGTAACGCCCTGCCCCGCGCGCGCGTAGATAGACTTATACTGCAATCAGGAGTGTTCATGCGCCCCATTCCACGCCAAATCTCCGCAACTTTAGCGTTACTCGTGTTGCTGCCGGTTAACATTTACTCAAAAGACAAGAAAAAAGATGCCGAAGAAATTGGCAATCGCGATGTGGGTAAAGGCATAAACTTTTACTCCATTGAGAAGGAAATCGCGCTCGGCAAGGGTCTGGCTACGGAAGTAGAGCGGCAGGCCCGTATTGTAGATGACCCTGTCATTTCAGAATACGTTAGCCGCGTGGGCCAGAACCTGGTGCGGAACTCAGACGCCAAGGTGCCCTTCACCATCAAGGTGATTGATTCGGATGAAGTGAATGCGTTTGCGCTCCCCGGCGGATTTTTCTTCGTGAATACCGGCATCTTGATGAAGGCCGATAACGAAGCGGAAATGGCCGGCGTGATGGCGCACGAAATTGCCCACGTAGCGGCGCGGCACGGCACGCGACAGGCAACGAAAGGGCAACTGATCAACTACGGAACTATCCCGCTGATCTTTCTGGGCGGTTGGGCCGGTTATGCCATCCGTCAGGGTGCCGGTTTGGCGATCCCTTTGGGCTTTCTGAGTTTCTCACGCGCAAACGAGAGCGAGGCGGATTTGCTGGGCTTGGAATATATGTATAAAGCCGGGTATGACCCCACCTCCTTTGTCGACTTCTTCGAAAAGATTCAATCGCTGGAGAAGAAAAAGCCCGGCACGATTGCGAAGGTGTTCTCCACGCATCCCATGACGGATGACCGCATCAAGAATTCACAGCACAATATTCAGGAGTATCTGAAGGCTAAGCCGGAATACGTTCTCAATACTTCAGAATTTACTGAAGTGAAGGCGCGCTTGATGGCGATGCACAACCACCGCAAGATTGACGATAAGGATGTGAATCGTCCGCGGTTGCGGCGCGCCCCTGGTGCTGGCGGCCAGATTGATGATGAATCCGGTACCGACAAAAAACCCAAAACGGATCAGGACGAACGTCCGACTCTGAAACGGCGTGAAACTTAATTTTCGTTTTGTTCTTACGATTGCGGTTCTTGGGGCGGCTTGCATGAAGGTGCATGCCGCCCCTTCCATTTTGGTTCACGGGCACCGCGGCGCACGGGCCATGCGTCCGGAGAACACGCTTCCTGCGTTCCGCTATGCAATAGAGGCTGGCGTGGACGCGCTGGAACTGGATATGGCGGTGACTAGCGATGGCATTCTGGTGATTTCGCATGACCCCGTGCTGGAACCACCGGTTTGTACGGGGCCGGCAGGCGGCAGAGCGGTAATTCATACGCTCACGCTTGCGCAGGTCCGTGAGTGGGATTGTGGGAAGACCAAGAATCCGCTGTTCCCAAAGCAGCAGCCCATTGTCGGAACCAGGATGCCGACTCTCGATGAAGTGTTCGACCTGGCAAAGCTGGGCACCTTCGATTTCAACATCGAAACCAAGATCTTTGCCGAGAAGCCCGAGTATGCCCCCAGCCCGGAAGAGTTCGTGAAACTGGTGCTCCAATGCGTACGCCAGCACCATCTGGAGAAGCGGGTGATTCTACAGTCCTTCGATTTCCGAACGCTGAGAGAGATGAAGCGGGTGGCACCGGAAATCAGGACCTCAGCGCTGATTGTGGGTAAGCCGCAGGATTTTGTGGCTGTGGCAAAGAGCGCCAAAGCCGATATTGTTTCGCCACATTTTTCCATGGTGACGCCGGAGCAAGTAGCGGCGGCCCATCAGGCTGGGCTGCAGGTGGTTCCGTGGACGGCGAACACTCCGGCCGAATGGGATCCGCTGATTGCCGCGGATTCAGACGCGATTATTTCGGATGATCCCGCGGCTCTGATTGCTTATCTGAAGAGCAAAAATAAACACTAGAGTATGTTCGGAAAAGCGATTCCCATCCTGCCCGTCAGCGACTTGGCGCGCAGCATTTCCTATTACGTGCAGAAGTTGGGATTCCAGGTGAACTGGCAGCAGAACCTATTTGCTTCTGTTTCGCGTGAACACTGCACGCTGTTCTTTTGCGTGGGCGATCAAGGTCACGCGGGAACGTGGGTTTGGATTGGGGTGCCCGACGCGGGCGAATTGCACAGGGAATTTCAAACCAGAGGCGCAAGCATACGGAATCCGCCAACTAATTACCAATGGGCTTACGAGATGCAGGTATCGGACCCGGATGGACACGTTCTGCGTTTCGGCTCTGACCCGTTACCGAACGAACCCTTTGGAATGTTTCGAGACATGGAAGGCCGCCTCTGGCCGGCTTTGGATTCAGCCTAGCTTCAGCAGCACATCCCGGCAACGGGGCGCGAATTCCGGTTCTGAGCCGGCATGTCTCGCTTCCCGTTCTGCCGTCTTGCGATCGCCCACAAGCAGCGCGTAATTCAGAGTGGCCCAACAGCGGCTTCCGGTCTGTGGCGCAGTGCGCTCAGAAATCAGCATGGCCTTGTAGCCTTCCGTCACCTTATTCTGTTTGTAACGCGCCATGGCCAGCATATATGCCGCGCCCGGGTCTTCCACCACGCTGATCATGATGCCTGCGTACTCTTCCGCCTTGGCGAATTGCCCTTTTTCGTAAGCGTCCAAGACTTGCTCCAGGCGGGAGTGATGATCGGCCGGCGAATCTTTCAGAACCTCCGCCCGGTTCACATCCGGCAGCTTGGCTAAGTAAGCCCATTGCGAAGAGGGGGTGAAATCGAGCTTCACATCTTGTACCGGGTCGTGCCCCCGCTTCCACGGGATGACGGTTGCCAGCAAAGCCGCGGCGGCCACGGCCATCAGGAACAGCCTGCTACGAATTCCAAGCAGACGTTCACGCGGTTCCAAAGAACGGGCAAGGAAAGCAACGTCCTCACGGCAGGGCGCACAAATTTTCAGATGATCGCGAATGGCTTCAGCGCGATAGCCCTCAATTTCCCCGCCCTGGTATCCCGCGATGGTTTGCGCATCGGGGCAGCGCGACACCGTGATCTCTTCGGAATCCACCGGCACGGCGATGGAATACAGACGAACGAAGCTTTCATACAATTCGGCGCAATCGCGGCATACCGCCAAGTGCTCCGGAGCGTCCGCCGATTCCGCCGCGCGCCAAAGCCGCTCATGCCGAACCTGCTCCGCAGTCTCGACGCCGATGGAAAGCCAGTATTCATCCGGCTCGTATTGTCCAGGGTCTACACACATCCTACTCATTGGTTGCTTTACCCTGTTCGTTTCTTCGCGCGCGCAGCTTGGAATCGATGCGCACAGGATCCGGGGGCGGCACGGGACCGCCGAAAACGCGCGAGAGAATTCCGCGTGCTTTAAAAATTCTGGTGGCAACGGTATTGATGGGCGTCTGCGTACGCCGTGCAATTTCGTCGTAAGACAATTCATCCGTCACGCGGAGCCGGAAGGCCGTCCGTAACGGTTCGGGGAGCATTTCCAATAATTTTTCGGCGGCCAGAGTGGCGTTGACCGTTTCGTAGCTGAAATCCTCAACGGGCAACGATCGTTCGCGTTCTTCGCCATCCACTTCAAAGGTTAGCCGCACCATTTTCTCGCGGCGGCGGGAACGGTCGCTGCGCAGCCTCTGCAGAATAGCGATCTGGACCACGCGATAGACAAAGGTCTGTAACTTGGCGTCGCCGCGGAATTCACCCTTGGAGCGGATGAGCGAGAGATACGCGTCGTGCAGAATATCTTCGCGGTCTTCCGGAATGGGCACTTCACGCGCCAGCAAGCCTTGGACTGTTTTGCTTTGCGCGAAGTACTGCGAATACAACTGGTCGCGTGCTTCGGCACTGCCGCCCTGTGCTTTCCGTAAAAACTCCGCTTCTTCTTGGGAATCCACTTGGTCTTCAGATTATCGCGGAGTTTGCGGGAAGGAGACAAACCGCAGCCCGGCCCTGCCCTTTGGCTAAATGGACATTCCGCCCGATACTTCGATGCGCTGAGCGTTGATCCAGCGGTTGTCTTCGGAGTAGCAGCGAAGCGATCATGGGGCCGATGTCGTCAGGCAGACCTACCCATCCTAGGGCAGTCATATCCGCGACGCGCTTGTTCAGACAGAGCTTGTCACGGACGATGCCTCCGCTGAAATCGGTTGCGATGGCACCGGGGGGCCCAGTTCCTTTGCCAGATAGCGTGTGGAGAACCTCAATCGCCTTCTTCATGGACGCATCAGGTGCGCTCTCCGGAATGATAATTCGGGTGAGCCCGCTTGCGGCCAAGCCCACGGCTTCCGCCAGTTACGATTGCAATTTTCTTTTCGGGAATCGCGGCTTTTTCTATCGAGATTGTGTCGCCCCTGGTTATCTCTGCGAAACCAAATCTTCCAGACAGCGGGCAATCAGCGCTGTCCATCCGGTCTGATGGGAGGCTCCGCAGCCTCGCCCCGTATCGGGATTAAAGTATTCGTAGAAAAGATTCAGGTCCTTCCAATATGGGTCTTCGGCATATGTGCGCAGCTCGCCCTGCCACGGCGACCAACCCGCGGCATCGGGAGTATAGAGAGCGGTCAACCTGCGGTTCAACTCACGCGACACCTCCCGCAACGTAAACATACGGCCAGAGCGGGTGGGACATTCCACCTTGAGCGAATCGCCGTAGAAATGGTGGTAGCGCTCCAGCGCCTCAACCAAAAGATAATTCACAGGAAACCAGATGGGGCCCCGCCAGTTGGAGTTTCCTCCGAACGAGCCCGTTTCCGATTCGCCCGGTTCATAGGCGACCCGGCGGTCCGCCCCATCGAGGGTAAGAGTGTAGGGATGCTGCTGGTGAACCTTTGAGAGACTGCGGATTCCGTAGGGCGAAAGGAATTCATCTTCGTCCAACATGCGTGAGAGAACGCGCACCAGGCGTTCGCGCGAAGGGATGGCCAGCAAACGGTGTTCGTGGCCATCCGCACTTCTCGTTTCCATGTAGGTAATCTGGTTCTGAAGATCACGCCGGTTTCTTAGAAACCAGTTCATGCGCTTCTCAAAAGCTGGCAGTTTGGAAATCAGCTTCTGTTCCAGAACAGCACCAGCGAACAGTGGAATCAAACTCACTACGGAACGGATCTTCAGCGGATAAGCTTGCCCATCCACCAGCAACTGGTCGTAATAAAAACCATCCTCTTCGTCCCACAGGCCGGTACCGCCGATTGTGTTCATGGCGTCGGCTATTTCAACGAAGTGTTCGAAAAATTTCGACGCGATGTCTTCATAGACAGGGTCTTCAGCGGCCAACTCCAAAGCCATGGAGAGCATGATGGAGCAGAAGAATGTCATCCACGCCGTGCCGTCCGCCTGCTCTAGCACCTGGCCGTGCGGCAAAGGCTGCGAGCGATCGAAGACGCCTACGTTGTCAAGCCCCAAAAAGCCGCCCGAGAAGACCTGCTTGCCCGCAACGTCTTTACGGTTCACCCACCAGGTGAAATTGATCATCAACTTGTGAAAGATGCGGGCCAGGAACACGCGGTCCCTTTGCCCGTGCGGCGCGCTAATTTTATAAACCCGCCAAGCGGCCCAAGCCTGCACAGGCGGATTCACGTCGCCGAGTGCGAACTCATACGCGGGCACCTGGCCGTTCGGATTCATATACCATTCGCGGTTGAATAAAATCAGTTGCTGCTTGGCAAATTCGGGATCGATCTGCGCGAAGGGAATCATGTGGAAGCCCAGATCCCAGGAGGCGTACCAGGGGTACTCCCACTTATCCGGCATGGAGATGACATCGCGATTGAAAAGGTGCAGCCACTCGCTGTTGCGGCCATGCCAGCGCGCGGGCGGCGGCACGGGCTGCGCAGGGTCACCCTGAAGCCAATCCTGCACCGCGTAGTAATAGAACTGCTTCGACCACAGCAGGCCCGCATAAGCTTGGCGAACCACATTACGTTCCGCTTCGGTAAGCGGCTGCCGAAAATAGCTCTGGTAGAACTCGTCCGCTTCCGCGATACGTTGAGCGAAGACTTTGTCGAAGGCGTCACCGAATCCGTTTTCCGCGGCAAGCTCGCCCGCGGTCAACCGGAATCGCAGTTGCACCTGCTCCCCTGCCGGAATTTGAAGCTTGTAATGCGCCGCTGCTTTAGTACCTTCCTGCTTGGGATTTATCGCTTCGGTGCGGTGCCGCAGAACGTAGTCGTCAAAGGCGTCTTTCACGTACCGGGTGGGATCGTAAACACCAAAGAGGCGTGAAGAGTTCGTTTCATTGCCGGTGAACAGCAGCTCGGTTTCGCCATCGACAAGGAACGTGTACCTGCCGATGGATTCATGATCGAGCTGCATGCTTCGCGCGCTGGTTGAGCGGATGCAGGGCATCTCCCAATAACCCTCACCGGACCTTCCCCAGCTCCACGTATTGCGGAACCAGACAGTGGGCAGAAGATTGAGCGGCGCGGCTTCAGGACCGCGGTTTGCCACAGTGATGCGGATCAGGATGTCATCCGGCGAAGCCTTCGCGTATTCAGCGAACACGTCGAAATAGCGGCTATCGTGAAACGCATCGGAGTCAGTGAGTTCGAACTCGCGGTCCATGCGCCCGCGCCGGCGAGATTCGGCCAGCAGTTGTTCATAGGGATAGGCACGCTGCGGATACTTATAGAGCGCCTTCATATAGGAATGAGTGGGCGTTGAATCCAGGTAGTAATAAAGCTCTTTACAATCTTCTCCGTGATTTCCTTGCGGACCGGTGACGCCAAAGAGCCGTTCTTTCAAAATGGGGTCGCTGC
>JAYTGM010000425.1:0-3986 GCA_043733425.1 Terriglobia bacterium | reverse complement strand
CAATCTTTGCGTGGGACCTTTGGAACGAAATACACCCTGCCATGGCGGAGAATTCCGCCGAACCACTCTTTGGTTTCATTGAAGACCTGAGCACTTTCCTGCGGCAAACCGAACAGCGTCTACATGGGCGTGCGCATCTGCAAACCGTCTCCATTTTCGGACCGATCGGCCTGCAATATCCGGCCGCTGAGCAAAGCGTCCTGACTCACCCTTGTCTTGATTTCGCCACCACCCACTTTTACGAAGAGGGCACCATCGATCATCCCCGCAACACGGTTGACGCCGCTATCGGCACCGGTGCAATCATGCGTGCGATGCTGGCGGGGACGCCGCCAAGCCGCCCATTTTTCGATAGCGAGAGCGGGCCCATTCATTCCTTCAAAGATAAACACAAGACACTGCCGGAGGCCTTCGATGATGAGTACTTCCGGCACATGCAATGGGCCCATTGTGCTTCTGGCGGAGCGGGCGGCGGCATGAGGTGGCCGAACCGGTCGCCTCATATTCTGACGCCGGGCATGCACCGCGCACAACAGGGTCTGAGCGCGTTCCTCACTCTGATCGATTGGCGGAACTTTCACCGTGTGAATTGGAACAGTGAGGTTGCAGTGAATTCTGAGGCCAGCATTGCCACATTTGCGTGCGGAGACCAATGCCAGGCGGTTATCTGGTTATTGCGCCGGGATGCTTTGGACAAGCAGAAACGGGTAATACGCAACCCTCCGGCCTTGGCCAGCCTTACCCTGCCTGCAATGGAAGCAGGGTTTTACCACGTTACCTTCTGGGACACGGAAGCCGGAACGGCCATCGAAAGACGCAATCTGGAAGTGCGGGCAGGCACACCGCCTCTGCTAACAGACCTTCCCATTCCAGGCGATCTAGCAATCGCGATTACTCCCAGGTAACCATAGGTTTCAACACGCCAGCTTCCGGATCGAGCAGCTTCGGAAAAGCCTCCACCAGGGTCTCCGGTGTAAAGCGGTGTTCGATCCACGGCGCGGTCAGAATCAGGCCAGCTTCCAGCGATTTCAGCACGCGGTTAAAATCGTCCTTGGTCGCATTACGGCTGGAAAGCAGCGTGGTTTCACGCTTGTGAAAATCTGGATCATTGAACGTGATCTCGCCAGGATACAATCCCACGAAGATCAGCTTGCCGCCGTGAGCAATATATCGGAACGCGGCATTCATGGATCTGGGGCTGCCCGTACAATCGAAAACGTACAGTGGCAGGTTGCCCCCGAATGCCGCAGTGATCTGCTCCGTGGGGTCTCCCGCCGCGTCGATCAATGTTGCAACGCCGGCATTCTTTTTGCAGAACTCGCGCCGCGTCTGGCTTAGCTCCAGCACCACGGCAGCCGCACCCACAGCCTTAACACCCGCTACAACGGCTAGACCGATCGGCCCGGCACCAATCACCAGCGCGGATTCACCTTTGCCGATGCCGGACCTCCACACGCCATGCGCACCGATCGAGAGCGGCTCCACCAACGCCAGTTCTTCCAGCGAAAGTGTTGCCGAGGGGTGCAGGTAATCGGCCGGAAGCGTCAACCATTCCTGCATGCCCCCATCCACATGAACGCCAAGCACACGAATCCGCATGCAACAGTTCGGCTTGCCGTTGCGGCACGGCAGGCACTCACCGCAAGCCAAATAGGGGCGCACCGCACAACGGTCGCCAGCCTTCACGTGGGTCACGCCCGCGCCGGTTTCCGTAACTTCTACCGAAAGCTCATGACCCAAGATGCGCGGGTAATTGAAGAAAGGCTGCTTTCCTTCAAACGCGTGAAGATCCGTTCCGCAAATGCCAACGCGCGCGGCGCGTACCAGCACCTCGCCGGCGTCAGGCTTGCGGGGCTGGGTGGGCTTGCGAAACGCAAATCGGCCGGGTTGTTCTAACGCTAGTGTCTGCATGTTTATTCCCTGCTCCTGTTACTTTATTAAGCCACGGGTGCGGAACCAATTCGCCAGGGCGATGGGCCATTCGCTCAGAGCGGCATCGGAATTTCCAAGCCCCACACCGTGAGGGCCCTTTTCGAACACGTGAATCTCGGCAGGCACGCCCGCCTTTCGTAAGGCCAGGTAAAACAACACGCTATTTTCGGCGGGGACTCCTGTATCCGCGTTCGTGTGAAATAAGAACGTGGGCGGCGTCTGCGCGGTCACCTGCAATTCATTCGAAAGATTCTGTACAAGTGCCGGGTCAGGGCTGTCGCCCAGCAGATTCTTTAAAGACCCCTTATGCGTATAAGGCGTCGTGAAACTAATCACGGGGTAAGCCAGAACCAAAAAGTCTGGTCGGCTGCTGGCGCGGTCAATCGGGTCAGCGGAATCCGCTTTTCCGGCATCGAAGTGAGTGCCAAGTGTGGCGGCCAAATGGCCACCGGCGGAAAATCCCCAAGCTCCAATTTTGTTCGGCGCTATGCCAAGCTCCGTTGCCCGGGAACGCACCACCCTCATGGCACGCTGCGCATCGCCCAGCTCAATGGGGTGGTGATAGCGCGGACCCAAGCGGTACTTCAGCACCACGGCGACCATGCCGTAAGAATTCAGCCAGTTCGCAATCTGACGCCCTTCGTGATTCATTGCCAGAGCGCCGTATCCGCCGCCCGGGCACACAATCACGGCAGTGGCATCGGTGTGTTTGGTATTGGGCTGGTAGATGGTAATTTCGGGCCGGTCTCTGTCTTCAGTCCCCAGCGCACCGGGTGCTCCATTCGGCCACAACGGTTCCGGCTTGGGTTCAGTCTGTACTTGGCCCATCGCGAGGAAAGGGAATATAAGAGCGGTGATGAATAACCTGGTCACTTCGACACCTTATCACCACGGCGCTAGTGACGGTGTACATGTCCGTGTGCGTGAGTGTCTTCCGCGGCGTGCGTATGGCGATGAACCTGAATCAGGCGCGTACGCTCAAGCAGCGGCACATCATGCAGAACCGCAAGCGGCTCGCCTTCCGCCGCAATGGCTCCGTTGTCAAACAGTGCACAGCGGGTGGCAATCCGCTCCAAGCTTCCCAGGTCGTGCGTTGCGGTAATCACCGTCTTGCCTGAACCCACCCAGGAAGCAAGCAGGTCCAGAATCGTGCCCTCGCTTTTCGGATCCAACGCGGCTGTTGGCTCATCCAGCAACAGGACTTCAGGGTCCAGAATTAACACGCTGGCAATGGCCACGCGTTTTTTTTCGCCTCCGGAAAGCCGGTGCGGGGGACGGTTCCGCAAGTGCGCAATGTCCATTTCTTGCATGATGGCTTCAGCCGTTTCGCGAATGCGATCCGCAGGCCACCTAAGCTGCAAAGGGCCGAACGCCAGTTCATCAAAAACTGTCGGGTTGAACAACTGCACGTCGGGATTTTGGAACACGATACCAACACGCTGTCGGAACGAAAACGAGAATTCGTCTTTCCGAAACGCCTGCTCCGTCAGAACGCTGCCATGAAACAGAACCTCGCCGGTTTCCGCGAATGCGAGAGCGCTCAACAATCGCAACAACGTGGATTTGCCTGAACCATTCGCGCCCAGCAGGCAAAGCTGTTCACCAGCGTGCACCGTCAAGCTTAAGCCCCGAAGTGCGATTACATCCTGGTACCGGTATGTAATCTTGCGAACTTCAAACAAAGCCTGAAGCATGCCTAGCGCCCTAAAACCACAGCGGCAATCGCAAGTCCCGCAAACCCGCACAATTGCAACCAGCCGCGCGAACTCACCCGCGCTTCATGCATCAGGTACACTTCACCGCGAAAACCTCTGGCCTGCATGGCCAGATGGATGTCCTGGCTCAAGCTCATGCTTTTTTCGAGCAGAATTCCGGCGCTGGCGGCAGTCAAACGTTGTCTATCGCCCTCTTGCAAAGCGCCAACCAGGCGTGTCCTGCGGGATTCGAACATATCATGCGCGGTCTTCAAAAGCACGAACAGATACCGATAGGTCATCCCTAAAATCACCACCACCGGAACCGGCACATGGAAGAACCGAAGTGCCTTCAACACA
>JAYTGM010000424.1:0-3994 GCA_043733425.1 Terriglobia bacterium | reverse complement strand
AGGATGTGATTCTCAAAGAGTGCCTGGCCGCCCCGCCAGGAGAAGACTGCTTCGCGCTGGTCTTCTCTGCTCAAGGCTGGCACAGGGGCGTGTTGGGAATTGTGGCCAGCCGGCTGGTGGAGAAATTCCATAGACCAGTCTTCGTGTTAAGTGAAGAGAACGGCAATGCTTCCGGGTCTGGCCGCAGCATCCCGGGCTTTCATTTGCTGGATGCATTGGACAGCATGCCGGAGCTTTTCACAAAGTACGGTGGTCACAAACACGCGGCCGGCCTTACCATGCCCGCCGATGCCGTTGCCGCCTTTCGAGACCGGTTCAACAGCCATGCTTCCCGCCGCCTGACGCGCGAGGATTTGCGCCCTGCGATTGAAATTGACGCGATTGCCACCCTTCCGGAGTTAGACGATAACCTATATCGCGGCTTGGAAGCGCTGGAGCCGTTCGGCCATGGCAACCCGGCGCCGGTATTCGCCGCGATAAATGTGGAAGTAGCGGGTCCGGTCACTTTCATGAAAGAGAAGCACCTCAAAGTTCCGCTCCGCCAAGGTACGCGCACCATCTGGTTCAAAGCGTTCAACTGTGCCGAGCGTGCTGTTGAACTGCCCATCGGAGCCCGCGTGGATGTTGCGTTTTCTCTCGAAGAAGACCGTTACAACCAGGGCAGGTGGTCACCGGTCCTGCGGGACTTTCGCCCTTCGAGAAACTGATGCCGACACTCTCTGGAATTCTCGCGCTCGCCGTCGGCTCTGGTATCAATCTCTATGCGACGGTCTTAACCGTAGGGCTGTGCCTGCGTTACGGATGGCTTTCGGGCGTGCCGGAAGAATTGCATGTGCTGGCAAACCCGATTGTGCTGGGGATCACGGGCTTTCTCTATGCGGCGGAATTCATCGCCGATAAGGTACCCTTCTTCACGCCGATCTGGGACGGCATCCATACCTTCATCCGCCCTTTGGGCGCTGCACTACTCGCTGCTCAGGCAACCGCTCATCTGAGCCCTGCGGCCCGCGTGGCGGCGATCCTTTTGAGTGGCAGCGTGGCATTGGGAACTCACTCCGCTAAGATGGGTGCCCGCCTTGCGGCGCATACTGTTCCCGACCCGGTAACGCATTCCGCCATCAGTATTGCGGAAGATGTTGGCGTGGTGGGTTTACTGGCGCTGGCATGGCAGCATCCTATGGTTGCCCTTCCGGTGTTGCTGGTGATCATCCTTCTGCTGGGGCTTCTGATTCGCATGATCATTCGTACACTCAGCCGCATTCCGGGTCGTATCCGTTCGCTTTGGGCGGGCGCGCAATGACTTACTCTGAAGGAATGAATAGCGATGAATTTAGCCCGAGCGCACTTGCGGGAGCGGCAGGCATTGGCGCGGTGGCGGGTTTGAGAAGCATGATGGCTCCGGCGCTTCTGAGCCAAGCTGCGCGCACTGGTTCCATCGAGCTCTCAGGTACCCCGTTTGAGTTCCTCTCCACGCAACGCTCAGCCGATATCGCGACCGCTGCAGCCGTCCTGGAACTGGTTGCCGATAAGCTCCCTTTTACACCGGATCGCACGGCGGTGGCGCCGTTATTGGCACGTGCAGTCTCCGGCGGATTGGCGGGTGCGGCACTCTTTGCCGCACGCAAGAAGGATTGGGTTCCGGGCGCGGCTGTGGGTGCACTGGCTGCTGTCGCAGCAGCCTTCGCAGGCTATTTCTTGAGGCGTTCGTTGACCAGGAATGGCAGTGCGCCCGATTTGCTCGTCGCGTTGGCAGAGGACACGATCGCCGTCGGCTTAGGGATACTTACACTGCGCATCGAAGCTGAACAGCGCACCGCCATCACGGCTCTTTAACGGTCAGCCACTTGCGCAGGAACTTCTCGGCGGCTTCGTCAAGGTCTACTGTTTCGCGCCGTTCGCTTTCCCCTGGGCTTCGATAGATTGCGTCGATCCCAGAAGGCGTGGGCCGCAACTCCAGCTTGTGCTCCTTTGCTTCCAGCTTGAGCGACGCGCCCAGCCAGGCGATGAATACCTTGGTTCGAGTTTCGTGGCCCACCAAAGCAGCCTGTTTCATTAGATCTTTCGTCCACGCTCCAGTCTTCAACTTTTCGGCCCAGGGCGCGGCTTCAATCGCGGCGGCACGATCCAGATCGCGCTGGCGGCGATCTTCGGGGCCACCCTGATCGCGCTCCTCCATCGCCTTCAGGTTGTTTTCCAGGTTGTCGAGAAAGCTCATCTCTAACCAGTGTCACTCAATCTCAAACAGATGAACGGGCGTGAGTTCCCCGCGGTCGCGCAAACCCCATTCGGCGGTGTGTTTCACCATGTCGCTGCCAATCAGATCGATCCCGGTGCTTCCCGCTTGGGCGAGGAGGAATCGGAACCCGGCCCGCCGTAAAGCGCGCGTAGCCTCGCGGCGCAAGTCAGTAGGCGGCAACGTTACGGTGCGGAGTGATTCGGCAACAGTGTTCCACGGGCCACCCTGGCTGGTTTGGGTCTGCAACAGGAGCGGCACGGCACTGTTGCTGGCCGGCAATATCACATCTATACGGTCGAATGAAGTTGGCTCACCGAACAGAACGGAAACGAACATGCCCCGCTCCGTGGGTGAACGCGCACGCCAGGAGGTGGCACGGTTGTGATCCAAGGCCATGTGCATTTCGGATTCATTAGGCGAAGCTTGTCCCTGCCAGACCGATTTTGGTGGAACCGGTTCTCCCCGCAGTGAAAGTTGAAGTTCGACAATCCGAAATTCCTGTGACGACGAAGCTCCGGCGACCACGCGTACGCCATTGACGCGCGTGCCCGGAAGAGTAGCTGAGGCCTGCACCATCGGCTGGTGGATTGTCGCGATTGTCAGAGCATCGGCCAACTGCTGATCCGGCGTGGAATACCAATACACCGCGACATCTCTGGTGGTGTAGGCCGTGGCAACGGCTGTAAGGCAATAGACGCGATCCCGCGAGGCCGTGTTGCCTTCCACCATGCGGGCGATGGAGTACTCGCCGATGGTGCGCTGAAGGTAAACGGCTTCCGGCTCCAACCGGAAGGCCGCACGCCAGGGGATGGAGTGAAAGGACCACGCGTACGGTCCTTCGAATGATTGGAGGATCGGCGGCCAGCACAATACCAATTGCATAGCGGCAAGGATTGTGAGAAGAGTTAGCGGCAGGGAAGAACAAAGAGCCAGTGCCAGGAACGGAACCGCGGGCATGAGGAAGCGCGTCCCGGCGTTGAAGAACCATGGCGAAAGCGCGATCAGCCCAGCCAGAAGCAACACTTGCCCTGCTCTTTTGCGCGCTGCCAAAAGGACAAGCGGCAAAGCGAAAAACAGGGGCCCGACAATGCCCTGCAGACTGCCGCGCATGGCGTATTCCCAAGGTGCGTCATGCCAGTTAAAACCCGGGTACGATCGAAGATTGATCGCCATGGTCGCTTCCGTGGCGGAGTTGAAGAAGGCATTAGGGAACCAGGCATTCAGCAAAGGGGCAGCCGGGTTGCCAGTGAGAATCAGACCACGCAATACCCACGGGGCCATCGGAATCATTGCTGTCCCAAGCACTAGAAGAAACGCGATCGGGCTTCTGGCCAGCACCAGAACTGCCAACGCGGCACCCGCGACTACCGGCAGGCCGGTGATCTTAATCCCGAAACAGAAGCCCGCGAGCAGACCGATCACGATCAGGGTTGAGGCGCGCCGGTTGTGGTGCCAGATCAAGATGCAATGAAAAGCCGCGAGCGTGAAGAAAACAAGTGCGGCATCGTTATACGTGGAAGTCCCCGTGATGCCCGCAACAGGCATGACGAAATACAGCAACGCGGCAAGGTATGACGCCGTGGGGCGGAACTTCAACTCGCGTCCCACGGCATTCATCAGGGGAACCGTTCCAAGCAGGAACGCGAAATGCACCAGCTTTGCCGCGGACCCGCCGCCGAGCGAGTAGGCCATGGTGAAGAGCATCTCCAGGCCCTGCGGGATCATTTCGTAGAAGCCGATTCTGGCGGGGAACGCATG
>JAYTGM010000423.1:0-3994 GCA_043733425.1 Terriglobia bacterium | reverse complement strand
GATGGGAATCTTCGCTGACGGCGAGGCCGCCTAGCGCGAAGTATTCTTTGCCTTCGGCAAGCTGGTTGAGATCAAGGAAAATCTGTTCTTCGCCATGCTGATTGTGGCGGCAATAGATGGGGTACTGCTTGCCTTCTTCGGTGCGGGAATAGTAGAACCAATCGCCGCGTTGGGCAGGGACAGTCTGATCTGTCTGCTGGATGCGGCTGAGGATCTCTGTGTTGATTTCTTCGATAAGAGCCGCATGGGGGGCGAGCACTTCGGCGGTGTAGGCGTTTTCGGCTTCGAGATATTGCAGGACCTCGGGATCCTGGCGATTGCGAAGCCAGTAGTAATCGTCAATGCGGGTATCGCCATGGGCGCGCAGTTCGAAGGGAAGGCGGCGGGCGATGGGGGGCGTCGGCATTTGTTGAATCGGCATTACATGCCTCATCTCTGAACTCTGCCACTACCATCGCCCTTGAGAAGGGTCTTCACTTCATCGACGCTGAAGCGGTTGAAATCGCCAGGAATGGAGTGCTTGAGGCAGGAAGCGGCTACCGCAAATTCGAGCGCTTCCTTGTGCGAAGGGAGGGAGAGGAGGCCATAGATGAGGCCGCCGGCGAAGGAATCACCGCCGCCCACGCGGTCGACGATGTGGGTGATTTCGTAATGGCGGCTGACGAAGAATTCCTGGCGATTGTTCATGCAGGCGGACCAGCCATTGTGGCTTGCACTTTTCGATTCGCGCAGAGTGATGGCGATGGATTTGAGCAACGGGTATTCGCTGAGAACCTTTTCGGTGAGGGATTGATAGACGGCGTGACTGAGCTTGCCGGAGTGGACATCGACATCGGCGGCGATGCCGAGGGCCATCTGGCAATCTTCTTCATTGGCGATGACGACGTCAATGTAAGGCATGAGCAGGCGCATGACTTCGGCGGGCTGCTTGCCGTACTTCCAAAGATTTTTGCGGTAATTGAGATCGCAGGAAACGGTGAGGCCGAGGCGTTTGGCTTCGCGAACGCTTTCAATGGCGAGATCGGCGCAGGTGGCGCTCAGGGCGGGGGTGATACCGGTGATGTGGAACCAGGTGGCGTTCTGGAAGGCGGCGTTCCAATCGAGATCGCCGGGTTTGGCCAGAGCGATGGAGGAGAATTCGCGGTCGTAGACCACTTTTGAGGCGCGCTGGTTGGCTCCGGCTTCGACGTAGTAAACACCTACGCGGCCTTTGGCCCGCTTGATGAGCGAGGTGCCGACGTTGAAGCGGCGGAGTTCGGCTACGATGGCGTCCGCGATTGGGTTTTCCGGGAGGACGGTGACGTAAGAAGCGTCAAGGCCGAAGCCGGCGACGGTTACGGCTACGTTGGCTTCACCGCCGCCGAAGGTTGCGACGAATTGCGGGCTTTGGAGGAAGCGCTCAAAACCGGGGGGCGCGAGGCGCAACATGATTTCACCGAAGGTGACTACTTTGCTGGGCATAATTTTTTACCGGTTGACTGCCGCCGCGACGTCGACGGCGAAGCTGGCTTCGATGGAGGGTAGGCCTTCGAAGGTGAGATTGGTGGACGGAGGAAGTTGTTGGGGGTTGAAGAATTCCAGGCGGATTTTATCGACCTGTCTTGCTATGGAATTCGAGAGCGGATAGAAATTTGCGATGGCTACCGTTTTGGTGGAGGCGCCAAGCGGTTCGAGAGCCTTTTCCAGGCGCTGAAAGGCCAGGCGGGCGTCATTGTCTTCGAAGCCGAAGGCGACCTGGGTGCCGGTGAAGGCGATCTTTTGCGATTGGACGGCTGTGGCCTGGCTTCCATCGAGCTTGAACTGATGTTCGGGGAGGCGGGCGGTGGCTTCGCAGGAAACGGTGGAGCGGGAGGCGGCGCGCTGGAGAACGACGACATCGATAGCGGCTTGCGTGTACCGGGAGGTGACGAGGGTCTGGAGTTTGGGTGCTTCGTCGAGAGAACTGGTGTAGCAGGTAACGCGCAGGGCTTGGGCGCCCGCTAACACGCGATCAAGTTTGGTGAGTGCGGCTTCCGCCAGCGGAAGAGTCGGTTCGAGCGGCTTGGGGATGGACGATTCCTGGCCGCCGATGAAGAGGATGCCGCCGGGGCTGGTCTCTTTGCGGCTGACAGAGATGGATTCGAGGACGACCTGCGCGCCTTCGAGGGGCAAGCCGCCGACCTGGACGACGCTGACGGCCGGCAGGGGAAGATGCTTTTCGGTGAGGACTTCGCTGACCAGAGCGGGAACGCGGCGCATGTCTCCGGTACCGGCGACGAAGGCGCGGATTTTGACGATTGTGGCGCCGGAGTTCAGTTTGAGGAGCGCTTTGAGCCCGTCGCGAATTTGCTGAGAGAGGAGACCTTTGGAAGTTAAGGGAGCGACATGGAAAACAAGATTGCGGGTTTCAGCGGAGACGGCTTGAGGGGGTTCTTTGGGGAGTTCGAGGACTTGGGTGATGTCCTTCTTTTTAGCGGCGGCGTTTTGGAGCAGAGCTGTGCCCAACAAGAGTGTGAAGAGCAGTGCCTTGCGCATCAACTCATGGTAAATGATGCGTCAAATTCGGATGGGCTCAGGGGGCAATTTGCCCGCCAGGGCGTCTTTACGGCGGAGAGCGGTTTCGATTTGCGTGTTTGTTGAAACGAAGCCAAATTCGGCGGGGTTGAAGTGACGGCCTTTTTGTTTGTGCAGGTTGCGGATCTGGGTGGCCTGGGCGAGCTCTTCTTTGAGTTGCTGTTGGCGGAGTGCCTGGGTATCGCGAAGCTGGTTCAGAGTGTTTTGGAACTGGCGATTGAGGCGGAGTTCGTAGATGCTGAGAACTTTTAGCGTATCGATGTTGTCGCGCAAGGATTGAGCGGCGGCGAGCGCGGTTTGCATCTCCGCGGCATGGGGGCCATCGCCCACATCGAGCTTGGGCGCGTTCTGTTCGTGGCCGAGCGCGAAGAGGCTGGCTTCGAGCGCGCGGAAACGGTTGAGACGCCATTGGTAATCGGCTAAGGTTTGCGCGAGTTGGGTTTCGAGGACGCCGGCGGGGTGGAGGTCCTGCACGAAATCGCTGGAAAATCTGAGGTACTGCGCCAGATCTTCACCGGGAAGGACGACGATTTGAGCGGTGAGGCCGTGGCGCAGTGCATTTAGAGAGGCCTTTTTCTTTCCGGTTTCCGTGGTGGGACCGGTGGAGAGTTGCGCGTTGCGCCGATTGGCGGCGAGTTGAAGCGGTGAAGTTGCCATGACGTGCGCATTGTTGCATGGCGAAACCAGCGGATTTTGGGGCGGTTGTTTGTTTTGTTAGGGATAGGGGCGAAAACGGAACGTGACTGATGGTTAGCAGTAAGGATTGTATTTAGGGTATAGCATTGTGTACGAAAACAGATATAGTGTATTAAATGATGGACGATATGCCGATTCCGGTGAATCGGGCGTTGCGAAAGCTAGGGAACGATTTGAGGGATGCGCGGCGGCGGCGGCGGATTCCGGCTCAGATTTTGGCGGAACGGGCGTCGATCAGCCGTATGACGCTTTACAAGATTGAAAAAGGAGAGGGAGGGGTCGCGCTGGGGAATTATGCGACGGTGATTTTTGCGCTGGGGCTGATTGAGCGGCTCGCCGGGCTGGCGGATGCGCGTGAGGACGCGGTGGGGCTCAAGCTGGATGCCGAAAATCTGCCGCAGCGGGTACGGTTGCGGAAGAGCTCAAAGCGGTAAGGCAGTGTTATGGAGAAGGCGATTTTTGTGTATGCGGACCTGGACGGCGCGCCCCAACTGGCGGGGCGGTTGTGGACGCGCGCGCGGAAAGGAAAAGAGAGCGCCACGTTCGAATATGACGCGGGATGGCTGGCGCATCGCGACCGTTTTGCATTTGAACCGGCGTTGAAGCTGGGGCCGGGTCCGTTCCATTCGGCGGCGGGGAAGCCGTTGTTCGGCTCGATTGGAGATTCGGCGCCGGACCGTTGGGGCCGGGTGCTGATGCGAAGAGCGGAGCGGCGCAGGGCTGAGCGGGAAGTTGAGACCGCGCG
>JAYTGM010000422.1:0-3995 GCA_043733425.1 Terriglobia bacterium | reverse complement strand
CCAGGCCATCGGCCGCCAGGAAGAACAGATCGCCGCCACCGTCTTAAAAGGAATCTCCCGCCGCGATCGTGAAATCCTGACGCGCTTCTACCTCCACGAGGAATCTCAGGAAAAAATCTGCAAAGAGATGAGTCTCACCGAAACCCAGTTCCGCCTTTTGAAAAGCCGCGCCAAAGCCCGGTTTGGCGAATTGGGCAAACGCAAGCTTGCCAGCCGCAACACGGCGCTCTTCGGTTAATCGCCCTCCCCAAAAAAATTTTTGAGAGAAATTTCCGGTAGTCACACTATGGCTGCAAGAGGGAATTACATGTTGCAAGCTGGTCACCCGGATGATTTAGTCCTGGAATCTTACTGTATGAACAAACTTGATGGCGATCCGTTGGACGTCTTCGAGGATCATTTGCTGGTCTGCGCGGAATGCCAGAACAGAGTTACCGATGCGGATAGTTTTCTGCGCGGTATGCGTTCCGTCCTTGCCGCTCCCATCCCCGTGCTGTTAGCCTCGCGTTGGGATCTGCGGCAATATTTCCAGATGCCGGTTCCGGTCTGGGCGACAGCCGCTGTGGCTGCCGCCGGAATTGTGGGAGTAGTCGCCACTCATCAGCTAAACCCGCGGGCAGCCCCGCTGGCTGTCGCACTGAGTGCCAACCGCGGAGGCTCAATGCCCACCGCGAAAGCCGGAAGCGCTTTGGATTTAGATCTCGATACACGTGACCTCGCCCCCAGCCCGGAAAACCGTATTCAGATTGTGAATTCAGATGGAAATGAAGTCTGGTCTGGTCCCGCGTCGTCAGTTCAGACCGGGCACATTCACGCCATCGTAAAATCGCGGCTCACTCCGGGCCAATATTATGTCCGCATTGCGGATTCTGCCGGTGTGCATCGCGAATACGCCCTTCGCTTGGGCAATTAACGCTTGTTCAATTAAAAGATTCGCCGCTTCAGCTTTTCAATTGTGAACGTGGCCGTGTCGGCAACCGCCATCACGGCCATCACCCCCGCCTGAACCGGGTCGCTCACCACCAGGTCTGAGGCATCCGGAACACTCCCCGCCATATTCAAACTGATCACCAGCAGTCCGCTCTTCCGAACTTCTCTCACCGCCGTCTCAATATCTCCCCCCATCAACGCACCCGCTAGAACCAGGGCCTTCGCCCGCGGCAAACGGGCAATCGCGCGTACCGCATCCGCCAGCGTCTGCTCTCCCACAAGCGGAATCGTGTCAACGGAGATATGCTCGCCCCTGATGTTGTGGCGGTCCGCTTCGGAAATTGCCCCAATCGCCACCTGCCCCACCTGCGCGCCGCCGCCCATGATGATAATCCGCTTGCCGTAAATGCGGTCCAGGCTCTTCACCACTTCCACGTTTTTCACAATCGGCAGCAGCGCCAGTTCCGCCAGCATCGGGTCCAGCGCCGGCGAAACAATTTCGAAATAGACGCGCGAATCCGCCTCTCCCTGATCCAAAATCGCGATCGAAAGAATGTCCCCCAGGTGCGTGGCAATCACACCCGTCAGCCGATGCAGAATCCCCGGCCCGGAGCTGGCATGAATCAGTAATCCGGTCTTGGCTGGCGTCACGCTCGGCTTCTCACAAGATATATTCTATGTGTGACCCGCCCTGCTCTTACGCGACGTGACCTGCTTCGCCTCGCCGCCCTTGCCCCCGCCTGTACCGCGCTCGCCAAAGGGCGCATCGATAAATCCCGCATCAGCGCCATCACCGATGAGATCGGCCTCACGCCTGAAGAGTCTCTCGCCTTCGCCAAACAATACGGATTGCAATGGATTGAGCTGCGCAATGTACCGGGTGTCAAGCCCGGTAAAGAATATGCATATTGCTCCGAAGCGGAACTGAAGCAGGCAGCGGCCTCTTTCGCGCAAGCCGGAGTCAAAGTATCGTTCATCAACACGCCGCTGCTCAAATTCGGCTGGCCGGGCACCGAACCGTTGCGCAGCCGCCCGGAAACCGAGGAAGCCCGCACCCTCCGCCTCGCCACCGAGCAGAAACGGTGGGACCGCCGCCGTGAAGATTTCACCAAAGCCGTCAGCGCCGCCAAAATCCTGGGCTGCGATAAAATCCGCATCTTCACCGGCTCCCGCGTGGCAGATCCAAAATCCGTTCTCCCTCGCATTGCCGAAGAATTGAACGCGCTGCTCCCCATAGCCGAAAAGGAAAAGGTATACATGTTGGTGGAGAACGAAAATTCCCAGAACATGGGCACTTCCAGGGAAATGACCGCCCTAATGGAACTCATGCCCTCAAAGTGGGTCGGCCTCAATTGGGACCCGCAAAATCAGTTGCACCTGCGCGAACCGCCTTTTCCGGAAGGCTACGCCCTGATCCCCAAAAAACGCATCCTCAATATCCAATTCAAGGGCAAAGGCATCATGCCCGATTCCGCCGAAAAAC
Organism: Terriglobia bacterium; assembly: GCA_043733425.1. Classification (GTDB taxonomy): domain Bacteria; phylum Acidobacteriota; class Terriglobia; order Bryobacterales; family Bryobacteraceae; genus JALYXI01. Next base: position 1,582 of record JAYTGM010000422.1, on the reverse strand, counting down.
TCGATTGGGCCGCCATCGTCGCCCAACTCAACAAGGACGGGTACTCGCACCAGATCGGTCTCGAAACCCATCTCTTTGACGGTACGTTAATACAGGCCGCTCACATTTCCATGCAAACCATGCTGCGCATCGTCGGCTAGCCCCAGGTATCCCTCAAATGAACCAGAGGTTCATCATTTCGCTGGTGGCCGGGTTAGCCTTAGCAGTTCTGATCGTCGGCGGCGTCCTCACCTGGCGCGGCGGCGATCGTCTGGAACCCGTCGGCCAAATCCTTAAACTTCGCTCCGCGCCCGTCGATGAGCAACACTGCCTGATCGTGCTCGATCTCCGCCTCACCAATGGCTCGAACATTGCTCTGGAAATTCGTGAAGTGAGTGTCTCCCTCGAAAATAAGGACGGCGTCAAGTTTCCCGGCACGCTCGTGTCCGGCGTCGATACCCAGTCGCTTTTCTCGTACTATCCCGTGCTCGGCGAAGCCTACAACCCGCCGCTCATCGCAAACACCAGAATCCCTCCTCATCAGTCTTTAGATCTCATGCTCGCCGCCAGGCTCGATCTCCCGGAATCGGATTTGGCAAGCCGCCGCAAACTCTCGGTTATCGCGCAAGACCGCAGCGGCGTGACAGTCGAATTAGTGGAAAAGCGCAAATGAAGCTCTTTGCCATATTGCTGGGCTGCTCTTTGGCTTGCGCGTGCGCCGGCAGCGCCGCGGAAATTCCCGTCGGCACCACGCTCGAAGTTCGCTTATCCACACCCGTCTCCACCGCCGCATCGCGCGTGAAGGATAAAGTCGAAGCAATCCTGATTGCGCCGCTTGAGCTCCCCGAACGAATCGCAATCCCCGCCGGTGCCGTGCTCACCGGAACCGTAACCGCCGTCGGGCCTCCTTCCGATACCGTCAACGCCTCGCTCAAGCTGGAATTCACCCAGCTTGGTCCATTCAAAATTTTCGCCCGCGTCTTCGATATCGACAACTCGCGCGAAACGGTCGATCAGACCGGAACCGTCGAAGGCATCAGCCCGAAAAACACCATAACCGGCCGCATGGATCAGGGCCTTGGCAAATTAAACAACAGCAGGTTGGCGGGTCTGGCGCAACTTCTCGAAACTGCCAAAAGCCTGCTGCTGAAGAATGCCGATCCCAACATTGAATATGCCGCTGGCACGGAACTCACCCTTCGCCTGCTCCAACCCCTCACCCTCAAAGAAACCGCTGCCACGCCTTACCCGCAGCCTGTTTCAGATAATGGCCACTTAGCCGAAATGGTCCTCAACCAGCTTTTTCAAACCTATGCCGCGCATCCGCCCCGCCCCTCTGACGTCACCAATCTCATCTTCATCGGCACTCTCGATCGCATCCGCGAAGCGTTTGAGCAGGCAGGCTGGGTAGGCGCCGAATCGCTCTCCCGTCTTTCAAAGTGGGAAACCGCGCGCGCTGTTCTGGAGCAGCGCGGGTATAAGGAAGCCCCCGTCTCCATCATCCTGCTCGATGCGCATCCCCCAGACCTGGTCCTGCAAAAGGCCAACAACACGTTCTCCGCAAGGCATCACCTCCGCATCTGGCACAGCCCCGATACCTATC
>JAYTGM010000421.1:0-4000 GCA_043733425.1 Terriglobia bacterium | reverse complement strand
TAGTTCAGGGAGAGTTTAGAAACAAGTCGCCACAACAGGCTTTTCCCGGTTGGGGGCTGCAGTGCGTCGGTGGGCTTGGTAAGAGCGACGATGCGCGTTATGGGCCCTCCGCTTCCGAGTTGAAAATCGCCTTCCTCGTTGCCGAAAGGAAGCCTGGAGGGCAGATCGCCGTTGGTGCACAGAAGGCGCACGGTGACAGTATCTTTATCGGGGACCAGATCTCCGCCCGACAGGTCTACAAAGTTGATGAAGGTATCGGAGGCTTTGTTCGATCGCCATCCCGACAGACGCCGGTGGCTATGCCAGAACGTTTGCGTATTTGCCGCAGCACCGGAGTGGCGGAAGGAATAAAAAGGTTCGTAAGTTACGGTTTCTGAGTTTCCGCTTTTGATGCCCACCACGTCTTCGACGGAGAAGATGTCGAGCGCTTCTTCCCGGCGGGCGTCAGCTACGATGCGGTATTCAAACTTCTTCTGCTCCATCAGGATGGGTTCGGCGACCTGTTCGAACAGGTTGACCACAGGCGCGCAACCCAGACGGAAAGTGTTTTTGGTGACGCCCAATTCCAGCATTTGCCGGCGTTCGTTACGCTCGAAATCGGAGAGGTAGAAGAGGACTTCTACTTTCTCGCCGAAATCCGCGGCGGCAATCTGCCCGAAGCCAGAAAGGTCCAGAAAGGAAAATTTCTCAGGGAAAGCGAAGTACTCCTCCAGAAGCCGGTAACCCCAGAAGCTTCGCCTGGGGAACGGCACCAACCCTTCGCTGGCCTGAAAGCCGACCTGGCGGACCGAACGGCCGGGAAGGACGACGCTTTTCTTTCCGGGAGAAGCAAGATCGCGCACCACAACCTGCAGGCAGTTCGTGGCGAGCAATTCAATCAAGCTGGTGACCAGTGTTCCTTCACCTTGAAGAAAGAACCGGAGCGTTTCAAGCTTGAGTTGGGAAAAGCGGACATCGGCGAAGCAGTTCAGTTCCAAACGAACTACAGCGACCGCGCCGCCAGCCATCACAGGAGGCTGTACGCGTTCCGGGGAGCGCCAATCGGCGGATACCACTTGCAGGGGCCAGAGCGTGGTTTCGTAACAGGTGCGGAACTTACACGGAGTGCCGTTCACGGGCGGAGAATAAAGCAGAGAATCGCGCGGGATCTCCAGACCCGTCATTAGTTTCCCCTGCTCCGGGTCCAGGTGAAATTGAACGACCGAAGCGGACGGGAAGGGCCGGAGGTAATACGGGTACAGGATGGAAAGCAAGGATTCGACGATGGCCGGGAATTCGTCATCGAGCTTGGTATGAATGCGCGCGGCGATAAAAGCGAAGCCTTCCAGGAGCCGCTCGACGTGAGGATCTTCGCACTTGCCCGCTTCGAGAAGCAGCCGACTAGCAACCTTGGGGTATTTGTTCGCGAATTCAGCTCCCAGGAAACGGAGATAAGTGAGTTCCTGCGAGTAATGGAAGAGTAGTTCGTCGCGCACGCTACGTGTCCTTGATACTGTAGGCACCCTTGCTGATTTCAAGCACGGTGTCAAAGGAAATGCGTTCGGGCGCGGGGTCGATCATCAAGATCGCTTCCACGTGGAAAGTGATTGTCTGTTGCCCTTTTTTCCAGCGTTCTTTTCCGATAACGCGCGCACGGGCCAAGCGCGGTTCAAACAATTCGATCGCGGTCTCCAGCGACCTCAACAGGCGCTGCTGGTCTCCGGCATTGTCAATGGACATGCTACTGACGTCTGGCAAGCCGTAGGTGAGAAGCGATTTCTCGAGCTCTTGATAGGCTTCGGGCAAATCTAAATGTGGGCGGGTGGAGTTGAGGAGCCACTCCAGATCGCGTTTGACCGCGGCGCGGAACTGCCGGAGGGACTCCGCACGACTAGTGGAAGGTTCGTTGCGCGTCAAAGGTTCGAGGTCGATCAGGCGATCGAGCAGGCCTTGTTGCAGAGTCTTTTCAAACTTTTGCGTGGCCATGCTCAGGAGGGAGAGTTCACGGCGCGAACGGGATCCAGGCGGCAGATCTTATCGAACAACTCAGATCTCCTTTCTTTATCCGAAGGGCTGGTGCAGCGCAAGAGCAGATCGAGGGGATAGGCGAGAGCCTCTCCTTCTTCCCAATCCTCCAATTGGCGCTTCTCGATTTCACTGGCAATCATGCTGAGGAGTGGTTGAGCGACCTTGGGCTGCCCGGCGACCAATAAAAGGTGAGCCAGTTGCGAACGACGCCGGAAGCGGGCGCGGCCGCTTCGCTCGGTGGCCATTAGTTTGTTGATGATCGAAAGTCCGTCAGCCGTTTGGCCGGCCTGGACGGCAGCGATTGCCGCCTGGAATTCCTCCGAAAGGTCAGATGGAGGCGGCTCTTCTTCCGACAGAATGGGTGGATTGTCATCGACAACCACAGGAGGTATTTCCTCCGGTTCTGGAGTGGACTCGACCGAATCCGTGGAGGAGGAATAATCGGTTGAATCCGTACTTGAGTCGTCGGAGGGGACATCATCGGAAGGCATGTCGGAACTCGAGTCGCTGAAGGAATCGGATGACGAATCGGATGACGAATCGCTGCCCTCGGCGGAGATTAGCATAATCGGGGGACCGTATTGCCGCTTAACGAAGTTTTCAATCCAGTTTTTGGTTTCGGCGTTAGCCGCGGGCGTGTCATCCGGAAGCGTCAGATCGAGTAGATCGCCCACGCCTTCCAGCAGATGTTTCAGAGAGTCGCGCACCACCCGGGCGGTTGCAGGGGAACCTTTCTGCTCCAGTGCATTCACTGTGAACCGCTGCAGATCGAGCCAAGTGCGGCCCCAGGGTTGGGACATTCCTTCTTCGGTAGTGGCCAATACCTGATCCCAATCGGAATCCGCGGTGAAGCGCTTTAAATTCACCCGGGCTTCGCTAGGCGGAGCTTCCAGGCTCGAATGATCGATCATGGGCGCATTTACCAGCAGCTTGCCCCAGGCAAAGCTGCGGAGCATGAGATAGGGCGATGGATCTTCAGCATCCTGCTCGCGAAGAAAGCGGCAAATCACCGCCAGTTGCGCGCCTGCATCGCTGACGCTGGTGATCTCTCCGGTGAACGAGCTCGCAGTTTCAAAAGAATCGTCCAAGCTGATCGAGGATAGGTCGGTGTCATCACTTGAGTCGGTGAATGAAATTTCCGACGATTCGGATTCAGTGTCCCCGGCTGCTGCAACGTCCAGCTCCATTTCGGCGTCAGGAAGATCTACGCCGCCGCCAGGCTTTTTCTTGAGCAGTATGCGGACTGTCTGCGCAATCTCGTCGATGGCGTTACGCGTAGGAAGGAAGCTGGGTGAGAACTCACCAAACTTCAGATCGCAAAATTCGCTCAGGGCCTCGGCTTCGGTCAGCCCTTCGTTCAGACCTTCGAGCTTGTCTTCGAGGAAAGCCCGGGGGCAGGATTCCACGGCTTCGTCGAATTGCTCCGCACTGATTTTGCCTTCACCGAGTTTGATTTCACGGGCTTGTTGCTTGTCCTGGGTGTCGGCGTCCTTTTCATAGCCTACGAGACGGGATTCTTTGTAGGAGAGCCAGCTGAACTTGTTGTCGAGAATCGGGAGGAATCCCAGCGGCTCTGCTAATTTCGACCCGAGCCAATCGAGCGGAGCGGCTCGGATTTCGACGTCATCATCCTCTACCAGGGGGTAGAGGGTGTCCCAAAACTGGTCTAGCAGGTCATGAAGGAAGTGGAAAGACGGGGCTAGCGCTGAAAAACCTTCCTTGCGGATCAGCGAGTCGACAAGCCACACGGCGAGCTGGAGATCCTTGCCCTTTTTAGCCAGAGCATCACTGGCCAGCTTGATTGCAGCGGTATGGTCGGCGGTTTTGAGTGCCGTCTTCCAATCGCCCTGCGGGACATCGAGATCTTCGCGGCGGAGTTCTTTGACTTTATCGTTGACCGGATCGTAGCGAAGATTTACACCCGCTGGATTGCCGCCAGAGATCGGAGTGAGCAGGTCGTTGCGCAGGGGCATGCTTACGCGGACCCTGGTTC
>JAYTGM010000420.1:0-4008 GCA_043733425.1 Terriglobia bacterium | reverse complement strand
GAAAGTTGCTCCGCCGGCTGAATACCCGCGCGAGCAGCCCGCCCGGCCAGCCGTCGGCGCGATGATGACCGATTTTACCCTTACCGATGAGACCGGCCATGAGGTGAGCCTTTCCAGCTTCCGCGGGCAGGTGGTAGCCGTAAGTTTTATCTATACGCGCTGTCCGCTGCCGGACGTCTGCCCCCGGCTATCGGCTAACTTTCGTCGGATTCAGCGCCGCTTCGGCAGACAGGTTACGTTGCTCTCCGTCACGATCGATCCGCGGTTCGATACAGTGGAAGTATTGGCGCGATACGCTAAACTTTGGAAGGCGGATCCGGCGAGTTGGCATTTTTTAACTGGCAGCCCAGAGGCAATCGAAAGTATCGCAAAATCGTTTGGGATGTTTTACTTTCCTGAAGAGGGCTCTATGACTCACACCACGGCAACGGCGGTGATTGGGCGCACAGGGCGCTTGGTTGGGATTGTGGAAGGGCCCGGCTACGCGGTTTCGCAGTTGGGCGATTTGATTTCCGCCGAGTTGGAGGGCAAATGAAACGCAGCGGTTTCCTGGTATTTTTCGCATGCGCCGCGCTGACCGCGGCAGAAAGCAGATCTTCGAAAGAAAAGGACATGTGCTCGCCGCCGCCCGGCAGCATTGCCCCGTCTTTACCGGCCCATCTGATGAGCGGTCAGGGCGACATCCATTTTGCAATTACCACCACGAACCCGGACGCGCAAAAATTCTTCGATCAGGGCGTCGCGCAGATGCATTCGTTTTGGGCGACCGAGGCGGAACGAAGTTTTTTGCAAGCGGCTGCTCTGGATCCGGAAGCACCCATGCCCTGGTGGGGCGTGGCAATGGTAGCGGCGGGAGATTACCGGCCCCGGCATCAACTTGAGCGCGATGCGCCGGGGAAGCAAGGGTCGGCAGCAAAGAAAACCAATGAGTTGAAGGGTGGACCCCTTCGCGCGAAAGAAGCGGCTGAGAAGGCTGTAAAGCTGGGCGCGGGGCCTGGCAAAGCAACAGATCTGGAGAAGCTCTACATTGCTGCTATCGCGGGGCGGCGGCAAGCAAAAGACGCAAATGAGGCTTATGTTACGGGGCTCCGCGCGATTTTGGCGTCTTATCCTGACGAAGTGGAAGCAGGAAGCTATCTGGCGCTGCATCTGATGCGCGGTTTCACGCTGCCTGAGCGCACCCCGCGGGAGGGAACCATGGAAGCGGTGAATCTGCTGCGCAGTCTGGTGGTGAAATTCCCGCAGCATGCCGGCGTTCACCACTACATCATCCACGGCTGGGAGGGTGCCACCTTTGCGGCCGAGGCTTGGCCCAGCTGTGAGCGCTATCCGCAACTGGTCACCAATATTCCGCACGCCCTTCACATGCCAGGGCACATCTGGGCACAGACCGGAAGATGGGCCGAGGGCGAAAAGAGCTTTACGGACGCAGCCGTCAATGAAATTGGATACATGAAGGCTGACGCGCTGTATGGCAATTATCACCACGCGCACAATATCGAGTTTCTGATCACCACATACGGTTTCGATGGCAAATTCGATGAGGCCATGAAAGCCGCGCGCGGACTGATGGAATTTGCAGAAAATCCCCGGCAAGCCGCGGACCTGGACGATTCGTATACGGCATATCGCATGGGCTGGTTCGGTCTGATGCGGACTCTGGTCACCTTTGAGAAATGGGATGCCATTCTGGATGGCGCAACCCTTCCGGTTCTGAATAAACCGAGAGAAGAGGCTTGGCGGCATTGGGCGACGGGTGTGGCTTATGCGAACAAGGGCAACGCTCGAAAAGCAAAAGGCCAACTCAAGCTGATGGAGACCGCTATGAAAGAGTTCGACACCAAAGTGGATAAACCGGTTCCGCCTCCTTTGAAGGTCGCCATGGAAGAACTCTTGGGGCAGATTGCCATGGCGGAAAAGCACACAGAAAAAGGGCTGAAACTGCTTGCGGAGGCTGGCGCTCACGAACGCGCGCTTCGTTACACGGAGCCGCCGTCTTACCCGCGCCCCGTGCTGGACGCCTTGGGCAAACGAGCTACCTTGGCTGGCAAGCCGGATGTGGCGATTGCGGCATGGCACAATGCGCTCGAGCAAACTCCGGGAGACCCGCGGGCACAAAAAGGGCTTTCTTCTTCTACACAAAAAGCTTTTTCCGGCATCGAATAACACATGCATGTAAGGGTAATTGGGGCCGGCCCGGCGGGAACCAGTGCCGCTCTATCAGCTCAGCGGGAAGGGGCTCAAGTTTCTATTTATGAGAAATCCAAGTTTCCGCGGCATAAGGTTTGCGGGGAATTTCTGTCGCCGGAAGTTTCCGCTCTTCTAACGGGGCTGGGGGTATGGGAAGAATGCGAGCGGCAGCGCCCGGCAGTTTTGAACAGAATTTTTTTATCGCTCGGTAAACGGAGTAAAACCTGGCGGCTGCCTCACGCTGCAAGAGGTCTGAGCCGCTTCCAGATGGACCGTATTTTATTGGAACGGGCAATCGGCCAGGGCGCTGAACTGTACCGCGAATCCGCCAACCCGGAACCTGGAACCATACTCGCGCGGGGACGGTTTTTGCAAAGTACCACAAGTGACCGCTTGTTCGGCTTCAAAGCTCATTTCACCGGCTCTGTGGATGACGTGATGAGCCTCTTTTTCTTTGAGCGCGCCTACGTGGGCGTGAACGCGGTCGAGGGCGGGTTTACGAATGTTTGCGGGTTGGCCAGCGAAGCAATTCTTAGCCGATACGGATTTGAAATCGACGAGTTTTTGCTGAATTGCCGTCCGCTGCAGGAACGACTTGCACCGCTTCGCCGCACAATGGAGTGGCTGACGACGGGGCCTTTGGTGTTCGGTCCAGGTGAGGGCCAGGCAGATTGCTATGCAGCGGGGGACAGTGCCGCGTTCATCGATCCTTTTACGGGATCGGGAATGCTAGGTGCCATTACGGTTGGGATTCTGGCGGGAAGAGCCGCGGCCCACGGCAGTGCGCCTGCGGAACATCGTAAACAATGGGAAAAAATTGTGCGGGGACAGCAACGCGCAGCCGGGATTTTACGAAGTGTGGTCGATTCAGGCTGGGCGGAACGATTGCTGCCATTTGTGCCCGGCCGGGCGCTTTTTAATTCCACTAGACCCGGCCGGGCTCAATAAAAACCGACAGGCGCTCGGAGGAGTGCACCTGTCGGTGGGCCCACTATTTCCACGCTGACAAAAGAGCAGCGGAGCGGGACCAACTCGTACAAAGTCTTAAGCTAATTTAATCCTTCCATCATTGTAGACGATATTGTAGCCAATTAGTTACATATTATTTTCGGGCCCATAAGCGTACTTTATTGCTGGATCGACAATCGGTAAGCACCGGATTCTCCTGGGTCGGAGGCCGGTTTCACCACCAGATAGTAATTGCCAGCGTCGAGCAGCATACTTAGCTTCGCGTCCGTTGCTCCGCCGGAGTTGTCATCCATTGATAAAACGTTTCCTTTGGAATCCGTAACAGAAAGAAATGAATCGAAGGCAGACGAAACAGCCGTAATTTCCACTGGCTTGGTGCTATCCACCACCGTGAACTGGTAGATGTCGGCGAATGTATGGTCGTAATACTGGCAGGCGGTGTAGGTCAAGGAGGAATTTTTCACCGTACCGATCTGGAGCGGGGCCGCGGTGCAGAACGGCGGTTTGGTACCGGCGGTCCATAGCAGGTCTAACCGGTATCGGTTTCCGGTGGAAGAATTGCTCGCCCGAACCTCAATCCTATAGGTTCCGGCTTTCAGCGTATGAACAATCAGAGCATCGCCCTGGCCGTAACTGTCCTGGTCCGTGCGGATCACCTTTCCCGCGGAATCCGAAAGGGTAAGCTTACTGTCGAACTCACTCGCTGTCGCAACAATCGCTACCGTGCCGTCGGTTGCTGTGGTGAACCTGTAATAATCGACTGGCTCTCCAGCAGAGCCAGTACAGTTTGCCTGGCCTAACTTGCCGAGAAAGCCGCTGTTTAGCCCGATGTTTTGAACTGAGACGCAC
>JAYTGM010000419.1:0-4009 GCA_043733425.1 Terriglobia bacterium | reverse complement strand
TTCTCATAACGAGCGCTCATGCGCAACTGTTCTCCTTTGGCGTCAAAGGCGGCGTCCCCCTTCTGGATTCGTCCTACAATCACGACGAATCCAAGCGGTATATAGTGGGCCCGTCTATTGAACTGGCCCTGCCAGCAGGGTTCGCGATTGAAGCCGACGCGCTCTATCAGAGGTTGGGCAACAGTTCCGCGTTGCTAGTCCCCATTACTGTGGCAGCGCCCGCTCCAGGAGCTACGATCGTGGCTGGTTTTCCTCTCACTACCCGCCAGCGGAGCAACGCTTGGGAATTTCCACTGCTGGGCAAATATTACTTTCACTCGCGGTATGGGCTACAGCCATTCGTGAGCAGCGGATTCAGCTTTCGCACCATCTCCGTAGCGGCGCAGGGAATCAATATTCTTACCTACACTCTCGGTGGTCCGCAAACCGCCAGCTTTAAATCCGATTACCGTACAGACTTGGGAATTGGAGCAGTGGCGGCTGCGGGTTTGCGCTTTAAAGTGGGCCATTTTTCCTTGCTCCCGGAATTCCGCTATACCCGTTGGGGTAGCAACGATCGGGTCGCCAGAAAGAATTCGGCGGGCGTTTATTTAGGTCTCAGCTTTTAAAATGCTCTTCTCCCAAAACCTGGGAAAGCGGGTGACAGAAATGATTGAGCCATTTTTCTGAATCGTTTCATATACTTACCGTGTTCGCAGGCCAGGGTACCCTTTTTGTGTCTGCTACGTTCAAACCGAGATGCGCAAGACTCAACTCGCCAGTAAACTAGCTCGGCAATCCGGGGTTACCCGCGCGGAAGCGGCGGATCAACTGGATCACGTCGTCCACAACATCGTCACTAACCTCCGCAAAGGGAGACCCGCGAACTTGCCAGGCCTGGGCCAGTTCACGCCCGGCGAAAAATGGACGTTCGAATTTTATCAGTCCGCAAAGAAGGGTGCCGATGACACGGGGAAGTAGCGCGTCACCGCGTTTGCTGGCCCGTCTTATTCGCGAAGCTCTTGAAAATGGCTCGACTATCGAAATCGATGGCTTGGGCACCTTCCGCCCCGATGGCAAATCCGGATTTATCTTCGAAGGCAGGCGCCGGCAGACAGTTTTTATTGCCTACGTCAAGGAAGACGCCGAAATGGCGGACAGGCTCTACGATGCCTTCGAAAACGCAGGGTTCGACCCTTGGCTGGACCGGCGCAAATTGATGCCCGGGCAAAACTGGCCCCGCGCGATTCAGGATGCTCTCGAGACTTCAGATTTCGTAGTGCCTTGCTTTTCCGCTTACTCAGTGAGAAAAAAAGGCGGCTTTCAGTCTGAAATCCGCTATGCGCTCGATTGTGCTTCAAGGATTCCCCTAAACGAAATTTTTCTAGTACCAGTCCGCCTGGACCGTTGTCCCATTCCCGCGCAAATCAGCCGCGTGGTTCAGTATGTTGACCTGTTCCCTGATTTCCAAGCCGGATTCCGCCGCATTCTCCGTGTGCTGAAACGCCAGCCTCCCGTGAGCCTGGCCGCCTAAAGCTTCTTCATCCGCCGGCGCACGTCCTCGGCATCTTTCGCGTCCGGCGACACTTTCAGATACTTCGCATACGCTTCCCGCGCGGCCTTTTTTTCATGTGCTTTTTCTTCCGCGGCACCTAACCTTTCAAACGCTTCGCCCAGAGTTGGGTTCCACAGTGTAGCTTCGCGAAACCGTTGAGCCGCCGCGCGGAATTTGCCCTTCTTCATGTAATAGGCGCCCACTTTCAACTCAGTTTCCGCCTGCAATGGGTTGAAGCTATACTCCTTCGGCTTCGCGGCCGCGTCTTCTTCAGGCGGAAGCTCTTCCTGCGGCACAGGCTTGGGTAACTGCTGCAAACTCAGCAGAAGCGCTAGGAATATCGCCGGGATCATGATGCTTCAAATATAGCCGCTGTCATAATGGAAGTGCTCCCCGTGTCCCAGCCCCTTCGTGAAAAAGTAGCGCAACTCCCGCTTGGTCCGGGCGTCTACCTTTACAAAGACGCCGCCAACAAAGTTATTTACGTGGGTAAGGCGAAAAGCCTGCGCGCGCGCGTACGTTCCTACTTCTCCGCCGATAAATTAGCGGAACGCAAAACCAGTTCTCTGATCGAAGAAGCGGCCGACATCGATTACATACTGGTCGATAACGAAAAGGAAGCGCTGGCTCTTGAAAACAACCTGATCAAGCAATACAAGCCCCGCTTCAACGTTTTGCTGCGCGATGACAAAACTTACCCGTATATTAAGCTCACAAAAGAGAAGCACGCAAAAGTTTTCGTAACTCGCCGGCTTCGGAAAGATGGTTCAACTTATTACGGCCCGTACTTCCCCGGCAATCTGGCATACCGGTTGGTGCATTTCATCCACCGCCATTTTCTGCTGCCTTCCTGCAAGGTGGATCTTTCGCGATTTCATCCCAAGCCGTGCCTTCAATACCACATCCACCGCTGCCTGGGCCCTTGCGTCGAAGGTCTGGTTGCAGATGATGTTTATGAGCGCGCGGTGCGCGATACCAGACTGTTCCTCGAAGGGCGACATGGCGATTTAGCCCGCGATCTGCGAACCCGTATTGCCGAAGCTTCAGAAGAAATGCGCTTTGAAGAAGCCGGCAACCTGCGCGACCTGCTCACCACTGTCGAAGAAATGGAGGAGCGCCAGAAGATGGCTTCGGTCAACAAAGACGATGCCGATATCCTGGGCTACTATGCGGAACCGCCTCTGGTCGCCGTGAATCTATTTCACCTGCGCAACGGCCAGATTGTGGATCGCCGCGAGTTTTTCTGGGAAGACCAGCACGAATTCAGCGCCCCCGAATTCTTCTCATCGCTCCTGTTGCAGATTTACCTCGATCAACAGTATGTACCTGGCTCGATCCACGTCCCGGTGGAGTTCGAAGACCGTGAAACCATGGAGGAGCTGTTGACGGAAAAGAAGCTGCGCAACGTTGAGATTCTCACTCCGCAACGCGGCCAGAAAAAAGCCATGCTGAACCTGGTGGAAAATAACGCCAAACACAGCTTCGATGCCCGCTTCCGTGTTCTCAAGCCCACGTCGGCGGCAATTCAGGAAGCGTTGCAGGATTCGCTAAATCTCCCAGAAGCGCCGCGCCGGATTGAGTGCTTCGACATATCTCACATCTCCGGCACGGACAAAGTGGCCAGCATGGTGGTGTGGGAGGAAGGCCGGATGAAGAAGGCGGATTACCGCAAGTTCATCATCAAGACGGTTGAGGGCAATAACGATTTCGCCAGCATGCATGAGGTGGTAACACGGCGATACAGCCGGCTGCAGCGGGAAAATCTGCCGTTCCCCGGTCTCATCCTGATCGATGGCGGTTTAGGCCAACTCCATGCCGCGGCAGATGCGCTGGAAGCCCTCGGCGTAATCAATCAGCCGCTTGCGTCTATCGCGAAGCGTGAAGAAATCATCTATGTTCTGGGCCAGGAAAATGAGCCGGTGGTTCTCGACCAGTTTTCTCCGGTGCTTCATCTGGTACAAACCGTGCGCGATGAAGCGCACCGCTTTGCCGTGACCTTTCACCGCACCCGGCGCAACGCAGCGCGCTTGACTTCAGAACTCGATCAGATTCCGGGAATCGGCGATAAGACGCGCGTGAAACTGCTGAAGCATTTTGGAAGCTCAGAGCGTGTGCGTGAAGCATCGGAAGAGATGCTCGCAGCAGAAGTGGGGAAAGCGGCAGCCCGCCGGATCAAGCTGTTTTATTCGGGGACGGAAGTGATGGCTGGGAGACAGGGACTCGAACCCCGATAGGCAGAGTCAGAGTCTGCAGTCCTACCATTAGACGATCTCCCAATTGACTCTTTCATCCTACAATACAAAGCATGGCGGCGACCACTGCTCATGTCTCGGTTGAAGAGTATCTCAACACCGTCTATCGCCCGGATTGCGATTATTTGGACGGCGAAATCCTGGAGCGCAACTTGGGCGAATGGGATCACAACAAATTACAGATGACGTTGGGCAGTTATTTCTTCTCCCGGCGCCGTGAATG